>JAKOZM010000570.1 GCA_029779995.1 Actinomycetes bacterium | reverse complement strand
GCGGGCAACACGCCGAACTTATACTCAAGTGTGCCACGGACACGGGCATTGCTAAACCACCGAAACCGCGGCTGCTACGTGATCCTCGCCACCCCGGCAGGGTGAAACCGGGGCAATCTGGTCAACCTGACATGCCAAACCGTACGATCTGTTCGGCGTGTCGCCGTCCTTGGCCCTAGTGAGCGAAATCCCGCCGGTAGTACTCGAATGTCAGACCAACAATGCTCATCATGAGGAAGATGATTCCCGTCAGCATGAGCCACGTGGCGAAGATGAGGCCCAGGGCAATCAGCATCGCCGAGAAGCCCATGGGCAGCGGCCACCACGAGTGGGGGCTGAAGAACCCGTAGTCGGGGTCGGCCTCGTCCTGGTTAGCCATCCGGTCATCCTCAGGCCGGTTGTCCAACCGCCGGGCCGTGTACGTCACGTAGAAGCCGATCAGCAGCGTCATGAAGCCCGTGAAGGCCAACGCCGTCGTGCCTGCCCAGTCCCGTGACCAGATGCCGTACACGGTCGCGACGACCGCGAAGAACAGCGCACCCAGGTTGAAGAGCAATCCTGCAAACTTCATGTCAGTGAACGCCCTTCTGTCCTGAGTCAGCCCCTACGAGGCTGTCCACGACACTCTGCGACAGAATGCCTTCGACCTCGGGGTGGTGCAGATCGAACGCCGGCCGCTCCGAACGGATCGGGGGCAGCGTCGTGAAGTTGTGGCGCGGGGGCGGGCAGCTCGTCGCCCACTCCAGGGAAGCGCCCCAGCCCCACGGGTCGTCAACAGTCACGTTCGGGGCGAAGCGCCACGTCTTGTACACGTTGTAGAGGAAGAACAGCGTGGAGACGCCCAGCATCAGCGCACCGAAACTGGAGATCTGGTTGAGCAGCGTGAAGCCCTCATCCGGCAGATAGTCCGCGTAGCGACGGGGCATACCCTGCGCGCCGAGCCAGTGCTGGACCAGGAAGGTGATCTGGAAACCCCAGAACAGCAGCCAGAAGTGGATCTTGCCGAGCCGCTCGTCCAGCATCTTGCCGGTCATCTTGGGCCACCAGAAGTAGAAGCCCGCGAACATCACGAACACCACAGTTCCGAAGACCGTGTAATGGAAGTGCGCCACCACGAAGTAGCTGTCGGACAACTGGAAGTCCAGCGGCGGGGAGGCGAGCATGATGCCGGTCACGCCACCGAAGAGGAACGTGACCAGGAAGCCCAGAGTCCACAGCATGGGCGTCTCGAAGGTGATCGAGCCACCCCACATGGTTCCTACCCAGTTGAAGAACTTCACCCCCGTGGGTACCGCGATGAGCATCGTCATGAACGCGAAGAACGGCAGCAGAACGGCCCCTGTCACGTACATGTGGTGGGCCCAGACCGCCATCGACAGACCGGCGATGGCCAGCGTGGCGAAGACCAGGCCCTTGTAGCCGAAGATCGGCTTGCGGCTGAAGACCGGCAGGATCTCGCTGGTGATCCCGAAGAAGGGCAGCGCGAGGATGTAGACCTCCGGATGTCCGAAGAACCAGAACAGGTGCTGCCACAGGATGGCGCCACCGTTCTCCGTGGCGAAGACCACCGTGCCGAACTTGCGGTCGATCTCCAGCACCAGCAGGGCCGCGGCGAGCACCGGGAACACCATCAGCACCAGCACGGAGGTGGACAGGACGGTCCAGGTGAAGATCGGCATCCGGAACATGGTCATACCCGGGGCGCGCATAGTGAAGATGGTCGTCAGGAAGTTGACCGAGCCCAGGATGGTGCCCAGACCACCCATCGCCAGACCCATGATCACCATGTCGGCGCCGTACGTCGGGGTGAAGATCTCATTGTTCAGCGGTGCGTAGAAGAACCAGCCGAAGTCCGGCGCCCCGCTCGGGGTCAGGAAGGACAGGGCGGCAGTCAATCCGCCGAAGAAGAACAGCCAGTACGAGAACATGTTCAACCGCGGAAATGCCACGTCCGGCGAGCCGATCTGCAGCGGCATGATCACGTTGCCGAACCCGACGAACAGCGGCGTCGCGAACAGGAACAGCATGATGATGCCGTGCATGGTGAACGTCTGGTTGTACTGAGCGTTGGACAGGATCTGCATGCCCGGCTGCGCGAGTTCACCGCGGATACCCAGGGCGAGCAGACCAGCGATCATGAAGAAGATGAATGAGGTGATCAGGTACATCTGACCGATGATCTTGTGGTCCGTGGAGGTCAGCCACTTGATGATCGTCTGTCCCCACCCCTGGCGACGGTGAGCTTTGCGCTCCTCCTTGTCCAGGTGCCGCTGCGAGATATCCGTCGTCGGCTGGATCGGTTCTTCGGGAATTGCCACGTCAGACTCCTTGCGCCGCTTCAGTCGTCCTGCCAGATGTCAACTGGCCGAATTGGCCCTTTTCGCGCAGTTCCTGCATGTGTGCGTCGAACTCCTCCTGGCTGACCACCTTGACAGTGAACAGCATTCGCGAATGGTCCACCCCACACAACTCCGCACACTTCCCGAGGAAGGTGCCTTCCTTGTTCGGGGTGACGGTGAGTTGGTTCGTCCGGCCGGGAACCACGTCCAACTTGCGCAGGAAGGTGGGGACCCAGAAGGAGTGGATGACGTCCGGTGAGGTGAGGTTGAAGGTGACGGTCTGGTCCACAGGCAGATACAGAGTCGGCCCGGCACCACCGGGAACACCCACGTCGTAGGTGTTCTGGTCCACATAGTTGAAGGTCCAGGACCACCGGAAGCCCACCACGTCAACGGTCACGTCGGGGTTCTGGTCGACCTTGGTCAGCACGGACTGATCGCGTGCGGTGAAGTAGAACATTCCACCGATCATGATCAACGGGATCACGGTATACATGATCTCCATCGGGAGGTTGTACCGGACCTGGTCGGGCGCACCCTCGTCGTGAGAACGCCGACGGTAGACGATGATCGACCACACGATCAGACCCCACACCAGAACCGCCACGGCCATGGCCGCTATCCAGGAACCGGTCCACAGGCTGAGGATGCGTGGACCGTCTTCAGTGGATGGTGCCGGGAAGCCAACGCGCTTCCAGTCGTCCACGGTGCTCTGGGAACACCCTGCCAGAAGAAGCGCGGACACACTGCCCAGCGCCAGGACTGCCGCCTTACGACGACCCCCACCTGGTGTTATTCGCCTCATCGAACCCTTCCCAAAAGCCGGTAGCAACGTAAGAAACGTGCAAGGTTTCAAAGGCGACAGTAGCGCAATACTCAGAACAGTAAAGCCGCCAGGGGCGCTACCGTGCCGACATGTCGCGCTTCATGCTGGATTGTGCCAGTTCCCGACCGGTGGATGCCGATGTCGCCCAGTGGCTGGGCATGGCCGCCACCCGCGCCTGGGCGCCGGTGACCGGGGGGTATCACGAGGCCAAGATCAGCCAAGCGCTGCTCCACCAAGCCGCTGCCACGGTGGCTGGGGCCACCGGCGGGACCAGTGCGTGGTTCACCGCTGATCCCCCGACCGCTGTGGCGCATGCCGTGCTCGACGTGCTCACCCGCAGGGCCTATGAGGTGGTGGTGACCGGACAGGCCGATGCCATCGTTTTGCAGCAGAGCAGTGTCAATGCTGCGGCGCAGGCCGGTGTCGCCCATACGGTAGTGGGCGTTGACAGTCGCGGGCGACTGTTGGACCTGCCGGACCGAGCAGTTGTGGTCACG
>JAKOZM010000568.1 GCA_029779995.1 Actinomycetes bacterium | reverse complement strand
ACGGGCAAGGTCCACCACGAGCTCCTCGTGGACCCTGTGACCGGGGACCGGCTGGAGTAGCTTCCAGGAGGGGGTGGGGGTCGCTGCCACTGGGTCGCGGCCTCCTCCCCAGCTCCGCCGGTCTTCTGGCCTTTCAACCCGCGACCCGCTGACCTGGCATTATCCGGCGGGCGCCCGTGACCGTGCGAATATGGACCCCAACGAGAGGAGGGCAAGATGGCCACCAACCCGATACGACGCCCCCAAACTGCGGCCTTGGAGAGGGCTCTCAAGGCCGCCCCGTGGCTCCACAACGTCGCGGAGTACGCGGCCGGCGTCCAGTTGGCCAAGCTCATGGCGTCCCAGCTAGACGACATGGTGGAGGCCCAAGAACCGGATCTCGTCAAGCTCATGCACATGCGCTCTATCCCCCGCTACCGCGAGGTCCTGGAGACCCTCGGGCTCACGCCCACCGCTCACTCCCGCATGACCTCGGGCGCAGCGGCCGGCGCCCCGCCGGCGGAGAACGAGGACGAGGACGACGAGCCCGAGAGCAAGCCCGCGACCAACCCACTCGACGCGCTGGCCGCCGAGGTGGAGAACGTCGTCCAGCTCCACCGGCCCAAATGACCGCGCCCGTCCTGGAGGGGGAGATCCTCGGCTCAACCGAGCCGAGGATCTACACGCCTCCCCTCCGGGAGCTCACGCCGGCCACGTCGCTCGGCTACGCCGTCATCAAGTTCTCCCAGACGGTCCTCGGCATAGACCCGTACCCGTGGCAAAAATGGCTCTACATTCACATGCTGGAGCTGAATCTGGACGGGACCCTCCGGTTCAAGGAGGTGCATATTCTCATCGCGCGCCAGAACGGGAAAACGCGCACGATGAAGACGTTTCTACTGTGGCGCCTATTCGTCCAGCAGCGTAAGAATCTGATACTCGGCGCGGCCCAGAACCGGCTAGAGGCGTTGGCCACGTGGGGCGATACCCGCGAGGAGGCCGAGGAGACGCCGGTCCTGGCCGACGCCATGCACCGAGGCAGCAAGAAAACCGGGAGCGAGACCCTCCGGACGCGGTGGGGATCTCGGTACATGGTCGTGACGCTCAAGGATGACGCCGGCCGAGGTAAGACCGCCGGGACCCTGTTCCTGGACGAGCTCCGCCATCATGAGACCTGGGGGCCGTGGAGCTCCCTCTCCTCCACGACGCTCGTCCCGCGTAACTCCATGATCGTCACAGCGTCCAACGCCGGCGACGCGCGGAGTGTCGTCCTCCGGGAGAAGCGCGACCACGCCCATGGCGCCATCCTCCGGGGGGACACGGCCGACGACCCGGTGGCCATCTTCGAGTGGAGCGCGCCCGACGGTTGCGACCTGGACGACGTGACGGCCTGGGCCATGGCGAACCCGTCCCTCGGCTACGGCCTCACGGTCAAGGATCTACGCGCCGAGATGAGCAAGCCGGCCAACAAGTTCCGGACCGAGAACCTATGCCAGTGGGTGGACCTCCTGGAGTCGGGGATTATCCCTGAGAAGAACTGGCGCGCCGGCATGGACCGGACCAGTGGCGCCGGCGTTCCGGAGGACGTGAGAGTCTCGGTCTCCCTTGACATTTCATGGAAGCGCGACCGCGTGGCCATTGCGGTGGCGTTCGACCGGCCCGACGACGGCCGGCGCCACGTGGAGGTCGTGCTCTACACGCCCTCGGTGGACCGCGCTATTCGGTGGCTCCGCGACCGGCTCACGCTCAACGCGCGCCAGGCCAAGGCCCTCGGTCTCCCCGGCGCCCAGCTCGGCCGCGAGTGGTTCGACGGCCGCGTGGCCATCCAGGGCCGAGGTTGCCCAGCGGCGTCTATCGCGGACGACCTCAAGGCCAACGGCCTCACGCCCGTGTTGCTGGAGGGGCCGGCGTTGGCGAGCTCGGCCGGCCGGTTCTTCGGCCGCGTCGTGATCCCCGAGGACCCGGACAACCCGACTCAGGGCGTCCGCACTCCGGAGATAGTCCACCGGGGTCAACCGCTCCTAGACGAGGCCATCCGTGGGACCATGGCGAAAACCGCCGGCGACTCGTGGTTCTTTGACCGCAAGGGGTCCCTAACCGACGCCTCTCCCCTTGTAGCCTGTTCTCAGGCGGATTGGCTCCATGACCAGCCCGAGCCGGTGAAACGCCGGTCGGCATACGAGGACGGGGCCGATTTTGAAATGCTCTAGGAGGAGCCCGACGTGGGTGTAATGGACTGGATCCGGCCGTGGCGTTCCTCGGACCCCGGACACGGTGGAATGGTGACCTCGTGGCCGATTCTGGACTACCTGGAGGACTACGCCAACGGTAAGAGTGTCGATGATCTCTGGCGCGAACAGCCCCACCTCCGAACCGTAATCGGGTTCCTGACGCGC
>JAKOZM010000509.1 GCA_029779995.1 Actinomycetes bacterium | reverse complement strand
TGGCAGGTAGCCGTATCTGGTACGGGTAGTCCGGCTTGTTGGTACCGCTGCTCTGGGGAGGTGGTACCGGCCCTGGTGGCGGGCCGGTACCGGCCGGGGTCCTATTCCCAGTAGTTGGTGTCGGCGCGTGAGCGCTGGTCGAGGCGTTCACGCATGTCGACTTGTCCGAGGTTGATCTTGCGGGCGTGGTTGGCCAGCCGGTTCACGATGGAGTCGGCGGCGACTCTGTCGGGTAGGGCTTCGACCCAGTAGCCCGGTCCTGATTGGGCGGCGATCATGGTGGGTAGGCGGTGTTCGCGGTTGGCCAGGACCGCGAACAGGTCTGCCGCGGCGTCGCTGTCGATGCCGACCGTGAGGAAGTCATCAATTATCAGCAGCGTGGTGTCGGACAGGTCGTTGAGCAGTTTCTGATGGGCGATGCCGTCGGTGCGGGCGATGACCAGCCGGCGGGCCAGGTCGTCCATGCGGGCGTAGGTGACCCGGTGACCGTTGTGGCAGGCGGCGATCCCGATCGCGCAGGCCAGGTAGGTCTTCCCGCCGCCAGTCGGGGAAACGATCAGCAGGTTCGTGGGGTCAGCGCTCCAGTCATGCGCGGCGTACCGTTTCATCCGCACGGCGGTGATGCCGCGTCCGTCCTCGAAGGCGATCTCGGCCACGCAGGCGTGCGGGATCGGGAAACGGGCCGCGCGGATGAGTTTGTCGACCCGGTTGGCGCGGCGGGCATCCAGGGCGTCATCGACGGCGGTGAGAAACAACTGCTCCGGGGTCAGTGTGTCGTTGGCCTCGTCGACGAGCAGTTGCTCGAAGTGGGTGGCCACGTGCGTCACCCGCAGGGCCCGGAACTTCTCATGGTCGGTGCCGGTGAACATCACAGCCCTGCCTGCTGGCCGTAGTGGCTGGCGTCACGCACGAACACGTCCGGGCTGGGTTCTGCCGCGGCCAGGGGTTTGCGGGTCGAGGCTGCCGGGGCCACCACAGCTGGCTTCTTGGCGTCGCTGTCGATGGCTGCCAGGACACGTTTGACCGTCGTATAGGTCGGATACGCTCCGCTGTTGACGATCTCCTGGCAGGCCGCTTCCAGGCGCTGTCGGTTGCGTTTGCCCAGTCCGGACAGGATGTTCTGGCAGTCCAGGTAGCCCTGGGCCTCGATGGCATGCCAGTCGAGAATCTGCTCGATCACGTTGAGCGTGGCCGGGCCGTAGCTGCGGGCCCGGTCGGTGAACCAGCGCCGCGACCACAACCCGGCAACGTCCCGGTGCTGCGCCGGCACGTGCTCGGTCAGGGTGGAGTACTGGCCTTTGCGCCCGCGCAGCCGAACGTGCTCGGCGACGATGTCGTGACCGTCGAACACCGTCACCTTGGTGGGGCTCAGCCGTGCCCGCAGTAGCCGCCCGGCCAGCGCGAAGGGCACTGAGTAGTACTGGCTGTCGCAGGCGATGTGGTAGTTCCGCCCCACCTTGACCTGCTTCCACTCGACCTCCTCGAACCGCTCGGCCGGCAGCGGACCCAACACGGCGAGCTCCTCGGCCTCGAAACGTTCCCACCGGGTGCTGCCATCCGCCCGGCGGATCTGCTCGTTGATCTCCCGGACCCGCTCGGCGATCGCGGTGTTCAGATCGGCCAGGTTCGTCCACACCTCCTCGGCCAGATAGCCGATCACCCGCTTGTTCACCGTGTTCACCGCCGATTCCGCGGCCGCCTTATCCCTGGGCTTCTTGACTCTGGCGGGAACGATCGCGGTGCCGTAGTGATCGGCCAGCTGCTGGTAGCGGGCGTTGACCTCCCGGGCGGCATCCCCGCGGGTGGGCCGCACCGTGGAGGTGGTCGGGTTGTCCGGGATCACCAGCCGTGGCACACCTGCCAGGAACTCGAACGCACCCACATGCCCGGCCAGCCACGCCTCGGACTTCATCGACAGGAACGCTCGGCAGAACACCACCCCCGAATAGGGCAGCGCCGCCACGAACAGGTACGCCTTGGCGACCTCACCGGTCACCGCGTCCACCAGATCCAGGGTGTCCCCGGCCCAGTCGACCAGCATCGCCCGGCCCGGTTCGTGGTGCAGCGTGGCGACCAGATCCAGTGACCGGACTTGCTCGGAGAACAGTGCGCAGAACTGCGAGTACCCGTACTTCTTGCCCGTGCCCGCAGCCCCGACGTACCGCCGCCATGCCTGCTGCAACGTGAAATGCCGGTTCGCCCGCATCGACGCCAACGTCGCCGCGAAGTCCGGCTGGTCATACTCCGCGGACACCTTCCGGCGCCCGTCCGGGAACAACTGGGCGAACTCGGCATCTGTCATCGACCCCACCCGCGCCGCGGTGATCCCCGACGAGGCGATCGTCTTCTTCACCAGCGCAACATCACGACGCGAGCACCCCACCACCTCCGCGATTTCGGCGTAACTGCGACCAGCCAGCACCTGCTGCATGATCGCTCTGTAATCGGCCATCCGGGCCTCCCTGAATCCAGCGGTGACACCCTGCGTGCCACCCGCACCATCAGCGAAACCCCCAGTACCACCTATCCAGAACAGCGGTACCAACTACCTGGACTACCCGTACCAACTAGAGCGATCTGCCAGCCTGGCCGGACATTGCGCGAAAGGCACCTGCCATGACCAACGCCGCACCCGATGGGACCTTCCTCGGCTACGGGATCCCCGACGATGTGGACCACGTGCCACCCGGCGCCTTCGACGATGTGCAGGCGGCGTTGCGCGCCGGCCAGGACGCCGGGGTGCTGCGTTCCACGGCTGCCCGCAAGGCCGCATTGCGAGCCGTGCTGGCCATGCTCGAGGACAACGAAGAGCAGATCATCGAAGCGCTACGCACGGATCTGCGCCGACCCCGCGTCGAGTCGTTGCTCGCGGACATCGCATCGGTCAAAGCCGAGTGCACGTTCGCCCTGCGGCATGTGCGCTCCTGGCAGCGCGGATCGTTCACCGTGTCGCCGGTGGTGTCCCAACCAGGCTTCGGGCGAGTGGTGCCGGAACCCCGCGGAGTGGTCCTGATCATCTCGCCGTGGAACTACCCGTTCCAGTTGGGCATCTCCCCGCTGGTCGGCGCCCTGGCCGCCGGCAACAGCGTGCTGCTCAAACCCAGCGAACTGTCCCCCGCGTGCAGTGCCCTGCTCGCCCGGCTGATCCCGCAGTACTTCGATCCGCGCGTGTTGCAGGTGGTGGAGGGCGGGGTCCAGGTCTCCACCGAGTTGCTGGCGATGAAGTGGGATCACATCTTCTTCACCGGCTCCACCCGAGTCGGGCGGGTGGTCATGCAGGCCGCCGCGCAGCACCTCACCCCGGTCACCTTGGAACTCGGCGGGAAGAGCCCGGCCATCGTCGCCGCCGACGCCGACCTGGCGATCGCGGCGCGGCGGATCATGTGGGGCAAGTTCCTCAACGCCGGGCAGACGTGCATCGCACCGGACTACGTGCTGGTGGAGGCCTCGGTGCGCGACGCCCTCATCGAGGAACTGCGCACGGCCGCGAGTGCGTTCCTGGACGGCAAACCTGCGGCCTCCTCCGACTATGGGCGCATCGTGAATCGGTCCCACTTCGACCGGATCGGGCACCTCATGGACACCGCCGGCGGCACGACCGTGTTCGGGGGTTCGCGCGACGAGCAGGCCTGCGTCATCGAGCCGACCGTGATCCTCGACCCCGACCTGACCTCACCGATCATGGACGAGGAGATCTTCGGACCGGTCCTTCCCGTGGTCACCATCGACTCGATCGAGCGGGCCTGCGAGTTCGTGCGCGAGCGCCCCAAGCCCCTGTCGCTGTACCTGTTCACGGGTTCGCGCGCAACGCAGAAGTACGTGCTCGCCAACACGTCCTCCGGCGGGGTCTGCATGAACCATGTGATCCTGCACATCGGTGACCAGCGGCTGCCGTTCGGCGGCGTCGGCGACTCGGGGATGGGGGCGTATCACGGCAAGGCTGGCTTCGACGCGTTGAGCCACCACAAGTCGGTGCTGTACAAGCCGCAGCGTCCGGATCTGCGGTTGCTGTACCCGCCGTACACGGAGCGGGTGGAGAGGATTGTGCGGCGGGTGGTTTAGGCCAGGCTCAGCCTGCTCAACGACAACCCGATGCTCGTGCGTGTGGCACCACCTACCCGAAAGGATCAGTGGCGTGTGGTGACGGCCCCCCTGGGGACGCACAGAAGGCAACGCAGCGAACGCCAGGCGTAGCGTGATCTTGGGGCCGGATCGTGGCGAATGCGATCGGCAGGGGAGGGCAAGACCATGGATAACAATCGAGCACTGGGGATCACGCCAAGGGTGGCACTCAGCGGTTTGGCAGCCGGGGTTCTAATGGTCACCGGCGCGGCACAGGTGGGCGCCGTGGCACCGTCATTGGACCCGGCGCCGGTTGTCAAGGACACCAACTTCATACGCAGCGCGCAGGTGCAGTTCGCCAAGAACTACGTAGGACTCGTCGGCGGCGATTTCCCACAGAGCATCTACAACGCCGACTCCTTCGTAAACGGCCAGGTGTACGCCACCCCCGATTGTTCGTTGGACTGGCGTTTTGACCAGATCCTGTGCGACCCCGGAGAGAACCAGGACAACCCCTACCGCCTCACTCGACTGAACCCGAACGCCGGATTCACCCTCTACAACGTCCCCCAGGGGAACCGGGGCTTCGTCGTCATCGACCTGAAAGAAGTCCGACAGTTCAATACGTTGCGTGTCTTCCAGATGTTCAGCGATGGCAAGGTGACCGACGCGGCGTTGTCCACGAGCAGCACGATCAGCCCGAACTGGCCGGTCTACGACGACAATTCCTGGACGGAGGTCGTGCCGCGCTCCCCCGTCACCGCGGGGGCCCACAGCACTTCGGTGGGGACATGCCCGACCGTCTTCAGCTTCGCTCCCACGACATCTCGCTACGTACGCCTCGACCTGTGGAACACCGGCACGCATGGATCTGAGAGCTACGTCGAGGTCGCCGGCGCGAAGCTCATGTACGAGGACTCCGCGCCGTCCACCGCGCAATCGTGCCCCCCGGTGGCTCCCACAGCGGTGAACGCGTCGTACGGCAATGACAAAGTGACCGTCTCCTGGACTCCGCCGGCCGGCGCCGTGACAAGCCAGGTGCTGCAGGTCTCCGCGAACAGCGGGAGCACGTGGCAGGACGCCACGTCGGTGCCCGCCACGTTGGACGGCGCCGCCAAGACCGCGGATGTCAGTTTGCCACCGGGTCAGTACGTCTTCCGGATCAAGGCCGTCAACCTCGCCGGCGAATCGCCATACAGCACTGTGAGTAATCGCGTCACCGTCCCGACGCCGACGCCGCGCGTCAAGACCAAGCAGGTGCCGGTGAAGCCCCTCAACCTGCCCAGCAGGGTCAGGGTGAGCGGTTGGACGAGGTTGCTCAACCTGCCGGTGAGGACCAATGCCGGCCAAAGCGCGACCGTGCGCATACTGGTGACTCCGCGCCTGGCCACGACCGCCGGCGAGCAGCGGTTCGCCATCGTGAGCCGTAAGGGCGGACAGCTTCGCGTGTGGCTGTCCGGGCGTCCTGCTCGAATCCGGTTGACGATCTCGGCGCCGGCCACCGCCGACTACACCGCCTACCGGATGAAGAAGGTCTGGACCACCTGAGCTACTTCGGGGCGCGGGGTTTCCGGGACGGTTGACCGGAATCCATGCCCGGCGGGGTTCTGGGTCAACGGGTCAGACATCTGAGGTGGGCCGCAGGACGCGAGTGCTGCTGACCGCCGACACATGCACCGTGGGTACCAGCACCACGGGTCACCCAAGATCCCTGATGGCGTATGCCCTAATCGGCTGGCGGGAGCCCGTCGAATCGGCGGTGTGGTCCGCCTCCCGAATGCTGTCTCGAACGCGGTGACGGACTTGGGGAACATCTCTGGCGCCTCACCCTGTCGGGCTGACAGGAACCGACCACTGACCTCCGGCCAGCGGTCTCCCAAATCCTGCAGTACAGGTCAGTACGTTTGAAGGGACCTGGGAAGCATCCCAGGTCCCTTCAAACGTCGGGCTGACAGGATTTGAACCTGCGACCCCTTGACCCCCAGTCAAGTGCGCTACCAAGCTGCGCTACAGCCCGTTGCACCCGCAGATGCGTGCTCAACAATACAGGCTGATGGGTGCGTGGCTCACGCCCCCTCCGGCGGGTGGGTCAGATCCAGCCCAGCACCCCGGCGAACAGGATCAGGAGCAGGGCGTCCACGGCGAACAGGGTGCCGATGACGCGGACCTGGCGGCGTGGGGGCCAGTCGTAGGCCAGGAATGCGGCGAGGAAGAACGGGATGTAAACGGCGACGAACACCGGCAGCGGACCCCACCACGGGTACACCCAGACGAACGCCGGGGTCATGGCCAGGAGGATCTCGAAGATCGCGAAGAACCCCGCCCATCCCACGGCGAAGGCCCAGCGGTTGGGAATCCCGAGGATCTTCAGCTTGGGGTCTTCGGGCAGGAACTTGCTGGCGACCAGCCCGGCGACGGAGAACATCAGGCTCAGTTCCACGCCCACGCCGACGAGCAGCAGGAACGCCGTGCCGGTGGGCACGGTCCACAACGCGTGCCCCGAGAGGTGCTGGATCACCGCGTTGCCGATCTCCACGAACCAGTGCACGCCGTAGAGCGCCAGGCCGGCCGCGATCCCCTTGAAGTTCCGGTTGGCGTACTCGTTGCCGTAGATGTACATCACCAGCGCGAGCATCGGGATCACGTACCACTGGAAGGACGCGCCGGTGCGCAGCAGATCCAAGGCCTGCGCGGTCGCCTCGGGGTTGTTCATGGACCCAGCATTGCGGGGAGGTGTCGCGCTCCGATCAGCGGCCTCGGGCCTGTTGACCGCGCCAAGCCCCTACCGCCGCTTACGCCGCCCCCGGATCCGCAGATTGATCCGGATCGGGGTGCCGACGTACCCGAACTCCTCCCGCAGCCGGCGCTCGATGAAGCGGCGGTAGCCGTGCTCCAGGAAGCCGGTCGTGAACAGCGCGAAGGTGGGCGGCCGGGTGCTCGCCTGGGTGGCGAACAGCACGCGCGGTTGTTTGCCGCCCCGGATGGGGTGCGGGTGGGTGTCGCGCAACTCCGCGACGAACTTGTTCAGCCGCCCCGTCGACACCCGGGTGGCCCAGGAGTCCAGCGCCGTCTCCAGCAACTGCACGATCTTGCGGGTGCCCCGGCCGGTCAGCGCGGAGAGGTTCACCGTCTGCGCCCACGGCACGAAGACCAGGTCGAGGTCGATCTCGCGAGCGAGGGCATGCCGGCGCTCGTCGTCCATCAGGTCCCACTTGGAGAACGCGATGACCAGCGCGCGGCCGGCGTCGATGACCATCTGCACGATCCGGATGTCCTGCTCGGAGATCGGTTCGCTGGCGTCGATCACGACCAGCGCGACGTCGGCGCGTTCCACAGCCCGCTGGGTGCGCAGGGAGGCGTAATACTCGTGACCCGACGCCTCCTTGACACGCCGGCGGATGCCCGCGGTGTCCACGAACAGCCACGGCTCGCCATCCAGGATCACGACCTCGTCCACGGGGTCCACGGTGGTACCCGCGACCGAGTCGACCACGGCCCGCTGCGACCCGGCCAGGCGGTTCAGCAGCGACGACTTCCCGACGTTGGGCCGGCCCACGATGGCCACCCGTCGGGGCCCGGCGTGCACTGTCCCGGAACCCTCCGCGGGCAGCACCGCGACGATCTCGTCGAGCAGGTCTCCGCTGCCTCGGCCGTGCAGGCCGGACACGGGGTAGGGCTCCCCCAGCCCCAGGGACCACAGGGCGGCGGCATCCGACTCCCCCACCATGTCATCGACCTTGTTCGCGGCCAGGATCACCGGCTTGCCGGACGCCCGCAGGATCGGCACGACCCGTTCGTCGCTGTCCTGCACGCCGACCGTGGCATCCACCACGAACACCACGACGTCGGCCTCCTCGACCGCGCGGGTCGCCTGGGCGGCGATATTGGCCTGCATCCCGGTGGCGTCGTACTCCCAGCCGCCGGTGTCCACGAGTTGGAACTGCGTGCCGGCCCACTCGGCGTTGTACCGCACCCGATCGCGGGTCACGCCGGGCACATCCTGCACGACCGCCTCACGCCGGCCGATGATCCGGTTCACCAGCGTGGACTTGCCGACATTGGGCCGGCCGATGATCGCCACCACGGGCAGCATCGGCTCCGGCTCGACCTCGTCGGCCTCCTCGGGGTATTCCTGCTCAGCAATGACCGCCGCAGCAGCGGCCAGCGCCTCGAGGTCCTCTCCCGCGACGTCGTCGGTGTAGACCTCGTCGCCGGGCATCTGCTCGCTCACATGCGCTCCTTGATCAATGTGGCCACATGGTCGATGACCTCCGGCAGGGTCATGTACGTGGCGTCGACGTGCACCGCGTCATCTGCGGCCAGCAGCGGGGACACGGTCCGGCTGGAATCGGCGGCGTCGCGGGCAGCGAGGCTCGCGCCGGTGGTGTCGACATCATC
This sequence comes from Actinomycetes bacterium, assembly GCA_029779995.1. Next base: position 4,790 of record JAKOZM010000509.1, on the reverse strand, counting down.
GTCGTGTCCGCGCTCGGCGTTCTCCAGGGCCCGCCGGGCCGCCCGGGCCTCAACATCGGCGGTCAGGTACACCTTCAACGTCGCCTCGGGGAACACCACTGTGCCCAAATCCCGGCCTTCGGCCACCAGACCCAGACCGGCGTTCCCCACAGCGTCCCGCTGCATCTGCACGAGGGCCGAACGGACTTCGGGCACCGCGCTGTAGGCCGACACCGCAGCCGTCACCTCGGGCGTGCGGATGGCATCCGACACGTCTTGACCGTTGACGGTCACGAAGGGCGCCTCGGGATCGGTTCCGCTGATGATCGCGCACTCGTCCAGACGGTCCGCGATCTCCTCGACGGACACCTGATGCGTCAAGCCCCACCATGTCACGGCCCGGTACATGGCACCGGTGTCCAGGTATTCGAAACGCAAGCGCGATGCGACCCCCTTGGACACACTCGACTTGCCGGACCCGGACGGTCCGTCGATCGCAACGATGACAGGCATTCCCTGAGCCTATCTGGCTTGGTCACTTCCCCCGTTGTCGCGATGTGTGCTCTAGTGGTCAAATGCTGCGTCGTCTTCTTACGGTGTCGTTCGCCGTCGCGCTCCTCGTGCCCACCAGCGCGGCCCACGCGGACCCTGTCGTGACCACGTGGAGTCCCGAGCGCAACCTGTCGCTGCCAGGTGCCGCGGCCTTCTCTCCGGACATCGTGTCCGCGTCCGACGGGAACACACTGATCGCTGCCTGGCACCGTTACGACCTGCTGTTCACTCGGATTCAAGTGAGCCGCTCGACCGACGGCGGTCAGACGTGGACAACCCCGCGGATCATTTCGGACAACGAGGCGTACAACGTCGAACTCGCAGTGACCCCCGACGCCTCGCGCGCGGTGGCGGTCTGGCTGCGTTCAGACCTGGTGAACAACCGCGTCGAAGCCGCCACCTCTACAGATGGCGGCCTCACGTGGACGACCCAGCCATTCCTATCGGCGGCCGGCCAGTCCGCCTCCCGCCCGCAGGTTCGCATCTCCAATGACGGCAACCGGGTCATGGCCATCTGGGAGCGGGTGGATGCGGGCAAGGTCCGAGTGCAGGCGACCTTCTCGACAGACGGCGGCGGCACCTGGAGTACGCCAGAGACCCTGTCCAGCGCAGGTACGAACGCTGAGGGATCCCAGTTCACACTGTCGGCCGACGGTCAGCGGGCGGCAGCGGTGTGGCAGGAGGCGACGAGGGTCTACGCGGCCCGAACGATCGACGGTGGCACCACGTGGAGTGCACCCGCCATGCTCGCCACGGACATTTCCACGACCCCTGTGGTCGCAGGATCATCCAACGGAACCTCACTGGCCTCACTATGGAGCACGCCGGTGGCACCCAACCCGTTCATCTCCTCGAGCAGGTCGGGCAACAGCGGGTCCACCTGGAGTCCACCAGTCAACATCAGCCCCGCAGCAGTCTCCCGTGATCCCCGCATCGCCTCGTCCGGGGACGGCGTCCGGATGATCGCCACCTGGCGGCAGGGCACGATGGTGGACCCGTACCGCATCGTCTCCGCACGATCCACCGATGGCGGCCAGACCTGGACTGCAGGCCCAGCGGTCTCCACGGCAGGCAAAGATGCCCGTACCCCACGACTGGTGACATCATCCGATGGCAGCTTCGCAACTCTCGCCTGGGAGGAGTACGACGGCGCCAAGTACCGCGTGCGGACGGCCTCCACCACCGACCAGGGTCAGACTTGGTCCACGCCGCAAGTCCTGTCCGGAGCAGGTCAAGATGGGTTCCTCTTCGGCATGAGTGCGGACGAGAATGGCCGCCGCGTCGCGACGGTGTGGGATCGCTCTGACGGCACCCACCAGCGCATCCAGGTCGCGACCGGGACCGTCGCCAGCAGTCCGGGCGCCCCCGGCCAACCCACCGCATCTCCAGGTGACAGCACCGCGACGATCAGCTGGCCAGCCGCTGATGATCGCGGATCCCCGATCACCGGGTACACCGCCACGACCGGCACCCAGACCTGCACCACGCCCACGACATCCTGCACACTCAGCGGACTCACCAACGGAACCTCCTACAGCGTGACAGTCACTGCCACCAACGCCGTGGGCACCGGTCCGGCCAGTGCCGCGACCACAGTCACCCCGACCGCCCCCGTTCCCACCAAGCGCACTAAGGCCTTGGTCAAGGCGGTCTCGCGCAAATCCCTGCTGCGAGTCATCGTCAAACCCAACCTCCGGCCCAACAAGCAGTGGCAGTTCTCGGTGCAGCGCAAGAAGGGTGCGACCTGGCGCACCGTCGGCGCCTCCCGGAGCACCATCGGCCCGACTCACCGCAGGATAGTCAACCTGCCACGAGGCGTTTACCGGGTGCAGGTGAAGGCGGCTCGCGGCTACGCAGCCTCCACGTCCAAAGCGGTCCGCCTGCGGCGATAACACTTTGCCGAAGCACCGGGCACTGATCTATCTGAAACGCGGAACGTACCGCGTGCAGGTCGCTGCCATCCCTGGATAGCTCGAGGGCGGTCACGCTGCTGAGTTAGCCGCGCAACTGCCAGCCACCCTCCATCAGCGACTCCCGGAACCGCAGTTCGGCCTCGGGGCGCACGACCAGGTGGGCGATGGCTCGCAGTCGCCCGAGGGTGTGCTCGATCCGCACGTCTTCGAGGTTGACATCCGCCTCGCCCGCCCTATGGAACAAGGCCGCCAACTGTCCCGGCGCATCCTCGATCACCACAGAAACAGTCACGAAGTCTGCCGCTGCGCCACCGTGTTTGCCCGGCAGACGAGATCGGCCCTCGACCCCTGCGGCCAGAAACGCCTTCAGCGCTTCAGCATCACCGTCAGCGAGCGCCGATTGGAATCCAGCGACATCACCGGCGAACCGCTGCAGGGTCACCGCCACATGATCGGCGTTTGCCAGCAGGATCTGGGCCCACAGTCCGGGGTCACTGGCGGCGATGCGCGTGGTGTCCCGGACGCCCGGACCGGCCACGCTGACATCGGTGGCTGACGCGGCGACCAGTTGGCCCGCCAACAAGGAGGCGACGACCTGCGGCGCGTGCGAGCAGACAGCCACGGCGCGATCGTGCTCGTCCGGGTGCATCATCCGCACCAAACCCCCCAAGCGCTGCGCCAATTCGGCGATCTGCTCCAAACGCGCGGGTTCGGTTTCCGGTACCGGCGTCAGGACCCACGGCCGGTCCTCGAACAGGTCCCCGCGACCGGCTGCGGCACCGGAGATCTCGCGACCCGCCATCGGATGCCCGGGGACGTAGCGCGACAGGTCGACGTCGATCAGGGCGGCCAGCGGTTCAGCCTTCACGCTGCCCACATCCGAGACCGTGGCCTGCGGGAAGCGTTGCAGAGCGGCGCGCACCTCGTGGGCGATGGCGGCCGGCGGGACGGCGACGAACACGACGTCTGGGTCCTCGCACGGCAACGCTGACCCGGCACCCATGCCCACGGCCACCTGCACAGCCGACTCGTCGAGGTCCTCCAGGAAGACGTCGGCCCCGGTCTGGGTCAGGCCCAGGCCCAACGACGTCCCGAGCAGACCCGCACCGCGGATCAGGACCTTCATTGGTCGGTGGCTGCCTGCCGCAACCCTTCGGTGCCGCGCAGATACACGTGGGTGATCTCGGCACGCGTCTTGGGCGATTCCACATGGGCCATGACACGCACGACCCGCGGCATCGCGCCCGGGACCGCGACCTCGCAGGCGGACAGCAGCGGCACATCCTCCAAACCGGCCAGCCGGGCGGCGGTGGCCGGGTACACCGACACCAGGTCGGGGGTGGAGGTCAGGATCACGCTGATCACGTCGGCCGGGTCGACGGCGTTGGCCGCCAGCATCTCGCGGATCAACTCCCCCACCGCGTCCATGATGGGGAGGCGTTCATCCGCGGCCACCTGCGTCGCTCCACGCACTGCTCGCACTGCCATAGCCGAAGCCTACAAAGCGGTCGTTTGGATCTCGGGAGTGGAGGGTTGCTGCCGAGCCGACTACAGCCCCGCCTGCGTGTACAACTGCTGCAGTTCCTTACCCGTGATCTCCCGCAGTGCCCCGCGCTTCATCCCGGTCAGCCGCACCGGCCCGACCTGGGTGCGGACCAGCCGCGTGACCGGATGCCCCAGCGCGTCGAACAGCCGCCGCACGACGCGGTTGCGCCCCTCGTGCAGGGTCACCTCCACGACGGAGCGCTCATCGGAGGTGTCCACGATCCGGCAGGCATCCACGCTCACCGGCCCGTCATCGAGTTCCACCGGCTTGCGCAACCGTACCCGCAGGCCCGGATCCACCCGCCCCTTCACTGTGGCCACGTACGTCTTGGCCATCCCGTGCGACGGGTGCGCGATCCGGTTGGCCAGATCACCGTCGTTGGTGAGCAGCAGCAGTCCCTCGGTGTCGACGTCCAGGCGACCCACGTGGAAGACCCGCTCGGGCCGGTCAGCCACGAAATCACCGACGCAGGGTTTGCCCTGCGGGTCGCTCATGGCGCTGACCACACCGCGCGGCTTGTGCAGGGCCAGCACCACCGTCTCGCTGGCCGTCGGGATCCGCACCCCGTCCACATGGATGACGGCGATCTGGGCATCGACTTGCGTGCCCGGGATCGCCACCTGCCCATCGACCGTGACCCGGCCCTGCGCGATCAGCTCGTCGCAGACCCGCCGGCTGCCGACCCCGGCGGCGGCCAGAACCTTCTGCAGGCGCACTTAGAAGTCGCCGGTGAGTTCGGGCGAATCGAGGTCGGCCAGGTCCGGCAGGTAGTCGGCGACCGGTGGCAACTCGTCCAGGCT
>JAKOZM010000482.1 GCA_029779995.1 Actinomycetes bacterium | reverse complement strand
TTGCCGTCTTGGCGCTTGGACAGCCAGAAGGCCAGTGTGACGGCAGGGTTGACATGGCATCCCGATGTCGGGCCGAGCGCGTAGGCCAGCCCCATCAGGACCACCCCGAAGGCGACGGCGACGCCGAACGACCCGTTGAAGACGCCACCCTCCGCCGTGGGTTTCAGGCCGCTGACGGCTGCGCCGACGGCGAGGAATACGAGCAGGAAAGTTCCGATGAACTCGGCGGCAAGTTTGCGCCCCATAGTGTGTGAACCCCTCAATTTTTGGATCACAAACAGCCTAGTTCTCCGGTCTTTTGATCTTTACCCGGTACACGTCTCACACAGGCCGACAATCTCCACGGTGTGGGTGACGTCGCTGAACCCGTGCTCAGCGGCCGTCCGTTGCGCCCAGCGCTCGACGGCGCCGGCCTGCACCTCGACGGTGTAACCACACGAGCGACAAACGAGGTGATGGTGGTGGTCGGCGCTGCAGGCCCGGTAGCGCGCCTCGCCGTCCTCGCCGAGCAGCACATCCACCTCGCCAGCCTGTGCCATGAGTGCGAGATTGCGGTACACGGTGGTGAGCCCGACGCCGGAACCCGCCTGCCGCAGCTCGGCGTGCAGTTGCTGGGCGGTGCGGAAATCCTGCGTCGAGCGCAGCAGATCCTCAACGGCAGCGCGCTGTTTGGTCCGTCGCTTCATGCATGTCTCCGAGTGGAGCCCACTGCCAGGGCCACCAGGAAGCAGGCGAGGGTGAGCAGCACGATCGTGGCACCGGACGGCGCATCGACGTAGTACGAGGTGATCACCCCGCCGACGGCGCAGGCCGCCCCGATGCCGGCACCGATCACGGCCGTGCTGCGGAAGGACCTGCTCACCTGCTGGGCGGCGGCGATCGGCACGATCATTATCGCGCTGACCAGGAGCAGGCCGACGGTGCGCATGCCGATCACTACGGTGACCGCAGCCAGCACGGTGATCAGGGTGCTGATGAAGCGGGTGGGGATGCCCTGGGTGTGAGCGACTTCGGCGTCGAAGGACACCGCGAACATCTCCCTGCCGAAGACCACCAAAACGATCAGTACCAGGACAGCGGCCACCAGCAGCCACACCAGGTCGGAGCTGGAGACGGTCGTAATCGCTCCGAACAGGTACTGGTTGAGCGAACTCGCCGCCCGGTTGCCTGCCAGATAGGCCAGCAGGACGCCGCCGGCGATTCCGCCGTAGAACACCAGCGCCAGGATGACGTCACCGGCCGAGCGACTGCGTGCCCGCAGGACCTCGATACCGATCGCCCCGAGCACCGCCACGGCCAATGCGGTGGGCACCGGTGCCGTGCCGGTGAGGAAGGCCAGGCCGACGCCGGTCAGGGCGACGTGACCCATGCCATCGCCGAGGAGGGCGAGTCGCCGCTGCACCAGGAACACCCCGATCGCCGGCGCGATCAGCCCGATCGCGAGTGCGGCGAGCAGGGCTCTGCGCATGAAGTCGAAGTCCAGCCAGCTCATGGCCCCTCCAGCAGTCCGGGATCGGCGGGGTTGTCATGGCTGTGATGCCACACGTGCTCCGTCCAGCGTTCCGGTGGCGGCGATTGTCCGTCGTACCTCACCGAGGCGCCGCTGGGTGGCCCCAGCACAATGGCCCGCTGTGCCAATGACGCGACTGGGCCCAGATCGTGGGTGATCAGGACGACCGCAGCCCCGCGCTGGTGCAGCTGCGCCATGTGCCCCGCCAGTCGCACCTGCTCGCCGGCGTCGATGCCGGCCGTCGGCTCGTCCATGATCATGAGTTCGGCGTCAGTCGTCAACGCCCGGGCGACCATCACTCGTCGCTGCTGTCCACCGGACAGGTCTTCCAGGCGGTCCTTGGCGCGATCGGCCATCCCCACCTGCTCGAGTGCCTCATGAACGCGTGCGCGCTGCGCGCGGCTCACTGGCCGCAGCCGCGAACGTCCGGTCGTCAGGGCGCTGCGAACGGCCTCTTCCACGCTCAGTGGCACCGCGCTCGCCGTGACCAGACGCTGTGGGACGTAGGAGACGCGAGTCCAGTCGCGGAAGTGTTCAAGGGGGGTGTCGAAGAGCCATACGGCGCCGGTCGTGGGTCGCAGGAGTCCCAGCACGCTGCGCACGAGGGTGGTCTTGCCGGTCCCGTTCGCGCCCATCAGGGCCACGAACTGCCCTGCAGGCACGTCGATGGACACGTCGCGCAACACAGGTTGCCCGAAGTCAACGCCGAGGCCCTCGGTGCGCAGCACGCTCACGAGCAGGACTGGCCGTTGGCGAGAGTGTCCAGATTCTCCGACATCGCGCTGAGGTAGTCCCCGGTCTCGGGCTGACTCTCCAGTGGATCCAGGACTGCGGTTTGGGCGCCCGCTTCGGCGGCGATCGTCTGCGCCACTGCTGGGTCCACCAGTGCCTCCGTGTAGACCGTCGTCACGCCGTTGTCCTGGACGAAACGGGTGAGATCGGCAATGGCTGCCGCGCTCGGCTCAGTCTCTGGGGACAACCCGGAGATCCCCTTCTGGTCAAAGCCGTACTGGTCGGCCAGGTAGCCAAAGGCCTCATGACTGACCACCATGGTGCGCACGTCGCAGGTCGTCGTGGCATCGGTCCACTCGGTGTTCAAGGCTGCGAGTTGCTCCTGCAGAGCCTGCGCATTCGACTGGTAGGTGTCCGCGTTGTCGGGGTCCTGCTGCGCCAGGGTATCCGCGACCAGGCCGGCCATCTCCTGCATGAGCACCGGACTGAGCCAGACATGCGGGTCCGGGACGCCATCCTGGTCACGTAGCGCCAAACCTTCGCTGAGATCCACCACGTCACCCTGCGCCTCGTTGACGGCCTCGTCGACCGCAGGTTGGAAACCGCCGACATAGAAGACGGCTTTCGACGCCTGTACCTCACCGATCTGCTGTGGGGACAACTCCACATCATGAGGTTCGGTGCCCTGGGATGTCAGCGACTGCACCTCCACAAGGTCGCCGCCCACCTGTTCCACGAGGAATTGCACGGGGTAGTGGGACACGGTCACCGGCACTGTCTGGGCGCTCGTCTGCTCCGGCTGCCCAGATGAGGAACATGCGGCCAGCGTCAGGGCAGCCGCGGCTGCCAGCATCACTTTGAACACGTCGTAGAGCGTACCACTAATGAAAATGATTATCGCTTGCAGATCAGCTCATGACAGGATGTCGGTATGGAGCTCGACGAGCAGATTGCCCTGCTTTCCGGTGACGGTATGTGGCACACCGAGACCGTGCCAGGACTCGGGAGCGCGATGCTCAGCGACGGCCCGCACGGCCTGCGCGCACAGGAGGCAGCCGGTGAGCACCTCGGCCTCTTGGACAGCGCACCGGCCACCTGTTTTCCCACCGCCGTCACCCTGGCCAGTTCGTGGGACGAGGACCTGATCGCGCAGGTGGG
>JAKOZM010000063.1 GCA_029779995.1 Actinomycetes bacterium | reverse complement strand
GGTGACGGTACCCGTTACGGGAGTTCCTCCGGTCCGCCGAGCGGGTGCCGTACTCCGCGCCGCACACACTGTCGGCCTGCGCCGACAGCAGCGCGTTGATGAACGTGGTCAGCAGTTCCCGCAACAGATCGGGACTGGCTTGGAACAACTGCTCCTCAAGGAAGAGGGCAGGATCGATACTGGTGTTCGCGGTCATCGCGAGCCCCATTCGAGAGTGCTGTGAGAGGTTCACTCGAAGGACCACGCGGTGACCGCACCCCTACCTACAGGGACACGCCCACCGGTGTCGTCGTACACCAACGCTACGGACTCAACTCTGCAGTGGGCTTGGAGGATCAAGTGGACAAGAACGCCAGACACATCCGGATCGGCGCCGCACGCTCGGGCCGGCCCTCCCGCGGCAACCGCACCTACCGACCTGACGAGCTCGTGCGCGTCGAGATCCGTATGCCCGCCGCCGTCGCCGCGCAGCTGTTCGCCCGCGCCCGGGACCACCGCCAACCGGTGAGTCGCACCGCCTCAGACCTCCTCTCCAAGGCACTCGAGCACCACTGTGGCGGTCGGATGAGCTGACATGGCTCGGCGCAGGGCGCCGACGTGCGAACGGCCCGGAGCCTAGGAACTCCGGACCTCGTCGCTTCGCTTCAGCGGGCTGCGATCCCGCTGCACTTTCCGACATTGTGCGAACACCCTGAAGGGGTACTTCCATGTCTTCAGCATGCTCAGACTGCACTTCCAGAACTCGCTGCGTCAAGCACACGGGCGCGTTGGCGCGCCGCAGTGTCGACTCGTATGTCCCCAAGGCGCTGCGTCCCGAGGACTGGGAACCGATCGCCGGCTTCACCCGCGCCCTGGCGCACGACCTGCACCCCAAGGACGACCGCCGCGCGGTTGAGGTGATGCGGACGTTGTCGCAGGTCGTCTCGTGGGCTCACCGTGAGGGTCTGCCGTTGGAGCGGGAGCGGATCTTCACTCCCGATGTCATCGACCGCTACATCGCCGTCGGCGCAGCCCACCTGAGTGAACCCTCGCGCGCGACCCGGCGGGCCGACCTGCGCCGTTTCAGCCGCTCCCTGACCCGCAAGGCCCCTTGGGAGCCCGAGCCGCCACGGATGCGAGGCGGCTACTCGATCGTGCCCTACACCGACGACGAGGTCGCACGCCTGCTCGAGGTGAGCCGGCAACAGCGCACGCCCGTTCAGGCGCGCCGACTGCAGGCTCTACTGGCACTCGGCCTAGGGATTGGGGTCTACCCGAACGAGGCGTGGGCGTTGACCACCCATGACGTCGTCGTCGACCAGGGCTACGTGTGCGTGCGGATCCCCGGTGAGCACGCCCGGACAGTGCCCGTCACTGCGCCGCACGACGAGGTCATCAACCAGATCGTTGCCACCGACCCAGGCTCGACGATCCTCGGATTTGTTGCGCCGCAGTGGGATCGGTCCCGGCTGTCGCATCTGCTGCAACGCGCGGAGCTCCCAGCGGACTGTCCGCCACTGCGCACCCACCGGCTGCGAGCCACGTGGGCCCTGGCTCACCTACGCGCCGGCGTGCCACTGAACGACATCATGCAACTCGCCGGGGTCTCGTCCTGGAAGATGCTCGGCTACCTCGCACCCTTCGCACCCTCCACCGAGTGGAGCGAGCTCCTTCCCAAGGCGGCCCGCAAGTGACGCGCCGGCGCAGACCCATGGCGCGAACGAGGGTGAGTCAGGACGCGACACCGGCCAACCCGATGATGATCGAGCAGCGGATCAACCGCGCCCGCGCCCTCGCTCAGAGCGACATCGTCACCCAGATCGCGGCCGCAGCGGAACGTCGCACGGGACGCCCTCGCCTCATCCCCCTCGACGCCGTCATCGCCGGATTCGTCCTACACGCCTCCGGGCAACCGCACACGATGACCATGGCCGGCCTATGGCGCACGCTCCGGGTGCTGACGCCCAATCAGCTTGCGACGCTGGGATTCCCGGTGGGCATCACCCCGAAGTACAAGCGCATCCGCTCCAGCTGGCGCGCGGTCCTGCGGGTCGTGTCTTCGGGCACGCTGATCGACCACGACCACGAGCTGGAAGTCGATACGAACACCGGCGAACTCGCCCCCTGCCCGACGGACTGCCCCCACCTCTCCTTGACTCTGGAGGAGTTCCTCACCCGACTCATCCAAGCCAGCCTCCCTCCGGGGTACGAGCGCAGCACCACCGTGGCTGTCGACGGCACCGACGTCGAGAGCCACACCCGGCCCCACAAGAAGCGCCTGGACTCCCAGGGCCGCGCCTTCTGGTCGGCCGACCACGACGCCCGCTGGGGTCACCGCACCGCGACCGACCGTCGCCCCACCGAACACTTCTTCGGCTACGAGGCCCACGTCGCCACCTACGTCCCGAGAGTCGGCGAAGCACCGCTTCCCCAGCTGGCCGCGGGTCTCGCACTGCGCCCGGGCGTCCGCGATCGGACATCGGCGGTGCTGGGCATCTTCGACTGTCTGCCAGATATTCGAGAGGGCCTACTGGACCGCGGCTACACCACTGCCAAGGGCGAGAAGCTCGCTGGCCCGCTCCGCGACCGGCAGGTCCAGGTCACGATGGACCTGCACAAGACCCAGCGCGGTCAGCGACCCGGCCCGATCCCGGGCACGATCTGGCTCGACGGGCACCTGTACACCGCATGCATCCCCGAACGCCTCCGGGAGCTCGAACCACCCAAGCTCCAGATGACCGACGCCGAGAAGGCCCACCTACGCGACGTGTTCGACGCGCGCGAACCCTACCGCTTCGTCGTCCATGGAAGACACGACAACAAGCGAGGCACCCAGCGCTTCCGGGGGCCGGCCGTCGACGGCCACCCCTTCAGGGTCCGGTGCCCGAACACTCCCGCCTCGATGCGTGAGCCGCACACGATCCCCACCACCACGTGCGTCAAGGGCCAGCCGTGCGGATGCGGGAGGACCGTCACCGTCAAGGACATCGAGCACGATCGTGACCGGCAATCCCTTCCCTGGCAGAGCACCCGCTGGGCGAAGTCGTACAACCGTCGAAGCCGCATCGAAGGGTTCTTCGGAGCCGTCCGATACCAGTCCCTCAACCTCAACCGGGGGTTCTTCCGGATGACCGGGCTGGTGGCGACCGGCCTGCTCATGGCGATCACGCTCATCGGGCACAACCTCGTCAGCCTGCACGCCTGGCACACCAGACGCGGCGTGCCCGAACCCTGGCAGGCACACCTCGGCGAGCCGGTCGACGACCGGCCCTTGGAGAAAGCGACCCGCACCCGCGGACGGCGCAAGCGCCAGACCGACTGACCGTCCCGGCCCGAGCCACTCACCCCGAACGACGTCGGCGCGAGCCTGCCCGAGAACAGCCATGGGACGGCGAAACCGGCTCCTCGACATACGAAACTTGCGCCTGCGGAGGCGCCCGCAGCGTCCACGAGCCCCGCAACGACGAAACTCCCGGCTGGATCACCTCCGGCCGGGAGTTTCGGGAAATCGAAACGGGTAGTTCAAGGAACTACCCCGAGTGCGCAAGGGGGGATTTGAACCCCCACGTCCTTGCGGACACTGGCACCTGAAGCCAGCGCGTCTGCCGTTCCGCCACTTGCGCGTGTGCGAGGCCCTAGTGTGCCGCGCCGAGCCCCGCCAGGGCAAACCCACACCACCAGCAGCCACCTGAACCGGCCGATGAACCAGCGTTTGGTACTGCGATCCCAGTACCAAACGCCACTTCATCAGCAGGTTCTCGCGCAGGCACGACGCCACCTCCTCCTCACCAGTATCAACAGCATCACCAGTCTCAGGTGCGTCACAGCCCTCGGCCCAGCCACGACGGTTACGATGAACTCGGCGGCAGACACTCTGTCGTCATTCGGCGTTGCCTGACGTCGACCAACCACCGGCACCACGGGCAACACCGGCATGACACGCGGATCGGCGCGTGCCGCCAGCGGAAGGAGGCGCACATGGGACTACTCGACAAGTTCGAGCGCGGGGTCGAGAAGGCGGTCAAGAGCCCCTTCGCCAAGGCGTTCCGTTCCGA
>JAKOZM010000475.1 GCA_029779995.1 Actinomycetes bacterium | reverse complement strand
TCTCGTGGGAGGTGGCGGTGCGCCACGGCACCGTGCAGGCACTGGCCTGTGGTGCGGCGACCGGCGTGGCTCTGTTCTTCGACTGGCCCAAGGCCTACTGGCTGGTGATGACCATGGCCATTGTGCTGCGGCCGTACATGGTGGACTCGCTCAAACGCAACCGACAGCGCGTCATCGGAACGCTCGCGGGTGCCGTTATCGCTGGCTTGCTGTCCCCCCTGCCCAGGTGGTCACAGTTGCTGCTGGCGGCGGTCTGCCTGACGCTGATGTTCGCCTACCTCATCGTGAAGGATTACGTCCTGCAGGTGGCGTTCATGACCCCGATGGTGTTGTTCCTGGTGAGTTCGGGAACGGTGACCGACACCCTGAACCTGGATGGTCTACGAGTCCTCTACACCGTCACCGGCTGCCTCATCGCCGGGATGTTGGCCTTGTTGCTCGCCAAGCAGGACCAGGCGACCTGATGTTGATCCTGCTGCCACCGTCGCAGGGCAAGACCGCGGCTCGGCGGGGCAAGCCCCTGGACCTGGCCACGTTAAGTCACTCCGCTTTGACTGACCAGCGCGAACAGGTGCTCAGGGCGCTGGTGACGCTATGCCGCAAGGACGTACCGGGGGCGATGGCAGCGCTGGACCTCGGGCCGACGCAGTTCGACCTGATCGTGCAGAACAGCGAGCTTCCGCAGGCGCCCACCGCCCCGGCCAGTGCGGTCTACACCGGTGTCCTGTACGCCGCCCTCGATCACGCCAGCCTGGGTGGAGTCGAGTTGCGCAGGGCGAACCGGCGGCTTCAGATCGTGTCCGCGTTGTTCGGCCTGGTGCGCCCGAATGACCGGATTCCCGCTTATCGGCTCTCGGGCTCGTCTCGGCTGCCCGCGCTGGGCGCGCTGCCCACCTTCTGGCGATCGGCGATATCCAGGGAGGTGGGGCGGTCCTCCGGACTGGTGGTCGACATGCTCTCCAGCCCCTACGCGGCATTCGTGAACCTGCCCCCCGGCGCCCTCACCGTGAAGGTCTGGCAGATGGGCCCGACGGGCCAGCGCACCGCGGCCAGCCACTTCAACAAGGCGACCAAGGGGCACCTGGCCCGCACCCTGGCCACCTGCGCGGACGAGGTGCGCCGCCCGGCCGATGTTGCCGACGTGGCCCGGGAGGCGGGCTTCGAGGTGACCCTGGACGGGCAGCGGCTGGACGTGATGCGCACGGCCTGATCGGGTCGGGCTACTCGGCGGGGACGTACCCCTGGCCACCCAGGCGCTGAATCAGTGTGGCCAGGCTGGCGCGCAGTATGTCCGCCTCGGGCAGTCCTGCCAGGGCCTGTTCGGCGTGATCTCTGCGGGTGGCGTGACTGAACGCCTGCTGTCCGAGCGCCGTGACGGTGATGAGGAACCGGCGCCGGTCGTGCGGATCCCGTTCGCGGGTCACCATGCCCATCCGCTCAAGCTTGTCCACCGTCTGACTGATCGTCTGCTCTTCGACGCGGGTGGCGGCTGCCAGCTCCTTCTGAGAATGGGGCATCGACTGCACCAGCGCCAGTACCCCGAAGGTTGCGTGGGTCAGACCCAGCGGCCGCATCTCAGCTGCGATGTCGTGCTCCACCAGGCGACTGGCCGTGATCAGCAGCCGGCTCAACGCCCACGTTTCCACCGGGGCGTCGGGGCTGGTCATGGCCTCACCGTAACGCGGATTTGCTCAGGTTGCTGACTATCAGTATGTGAAGTAATCTCAAGATCGTGATGTCATTTCCGACGGTAAGTCCGATATGCGCGGTGCGCATCCGGAGGTTGCCATGAACCTCGCGCTCACCGAGATGCGCCGGTCCAAGTTGCGGTTCGGCCTGCTCACAGGCGCAGTCTCCCTGCTGGTCTTCTTGGTCGTTCTGCTGGCGACGCTGTCCAATGCCCTGGTCAGTTCGATCACGGGCGCGCTCGACGGCCTCGACGCCAATGTGCTCGTGTACTCCGATGTCGCGCGCGACAACCTGCAGGCCTCCCGGCTTGAGCCGACGGTGGTCGACCAGGTCGCGGCTGTGTCGGGGGTGCAGGCTGCGGGTCCGATCTCCACCTTGACCACGTCGGCCGCCCTCAAGGACGGTACCGAGGACCTGCAAGTCTTCGGCTTCCAGCCAGGCAAGCCCGGAGCGCCCACCGGCCTGAGCGAGGGCCGCTTGCCGGAAAGCGCCGGGGAGGTCGCCATGGACGGCGGGGGGTACGCCGTGGGTGACACCCTCGAACTCACCGGTGCGGATACCACCGCCACGGTGGTGGGTCTTCTGCGCGGGGCCCAGTTCAACGCCAGTCCGACGGCTTACGTCACCGATGAGCTCTTCGGGCAGATCGTCAAGACCATCAATCCGAATGTGCCCTTCGTGCCGGTGAACGCGGTGGCTGTGCAGACCGACGACCCGCAAGCAGTCGCCGCCGCGATCTCCGACGAGGTGGCCGGCACCAAGGCCTACGAGAAGAGCGAGGCCGTGAGCCTCATTCCCGGTGTCGGCTCGATCAGCCAGACTTTCGGCATCCTGGTCGGTCTGACCTTCATCATCGGCATCGTGGTGATCGGGTTCTTCTTCCTGATCCTCACCGTGCAGAAGATGAAGTCCTTCACCTTGTTGCGTGCGATCGGTGCCAGCTCCGGCAAGCTCGCCGGGGTCGTGGCACAGCAGATCGCGATCGTCGTGCTGCTGGCCTCAGCGATCGCCGTGGCCCTCACCTTGCTGGCGGTCCGGGGACTGAACTCGGGGATCCCGGTGTCCCTGTCGCCGTCGCTGGTGCTGGGCGTGGTGGCCGCCGTGCTGGTGTTCTCGCTACTTGCCGGGCTACTCAGCATCCGGCGGATCACCAAGATCGACCCCTTTACTGCGGCAGGTGCCCGATGATGCTTTCGCTCAATGAGATCCGGCGCGGCAAAGGCCGGTTCGCCTCGATCATCGGCGCTCTGTCGCTGATCGTGTTCCTGGTGCTGACTCTGGGCGCACTGTCCGATGGGCTGTTCTTCGGAGCGACCGGGGCGGTGCGAAGCACCAACGCGACGGCTTATGCCTTCTCCCCGGACGCCAAGGGATCCCTGGTGCGCTCGAGCATGACGCCTGCCGAGGTCAAAGAGGTCGAGGAAGCCCCGGGCGTGGCTAAGGCCTCCGGCGTGGGTGTTCTGCTGACCAGCGGCAAGGGGACCGCCGACGAATACGACCTGGCCGTCTTCGGAATCGACCCGACCGGCGCCGGCGTGCCCACCACGCTGGCCGACGGGCGTCTGCCCAATCCGGGTGAGAACGGGGTGGCCGCCGTGGACCAGTCCCTGGGGGTGGACATCGGGGAGACGCTGACCGTGGGTACCACGTCGGTCGAGGTCGTCGGGATCACCCGCGACTCGGCCTACCAACTGCAGCCGACGGTGTGGACGACGATCGATACCTGGCGCACCATGCGCAACGAGGTGCGACCTGAGTTCACCGGGGTCACTGACGACGTCAACGCCGTGGCCATCGAGACCGAAACCGGAGTGACCGCGGAGCAGATCGCCAGCGAGACACCGGATCTGACGGTGCTAAGCGCCGATGCCACAGGGCTGGCGATCCCAGGGGTAGAGCAGCAGAAGTCGACGTTGAACTCGATCATCTACACCACGCTGGCGGTCGCCGGCCTAGTCGTTGCGCTCTTCTTCGCGTTGATCGTGCTGGAGAAGCGGGAGTTGTTCGCAGCTCTCAAGGCACTGGGAACCCCTACGCGCAAATTGGGTGCCGGGGTCGTGGTGCAAGCGTTGATCGCCTCCGCGATCGGCGTCGTGATCGGCGCGCTCGCCTCCCGTGTTCTGGGTGCTGTCGTGCCCGAGGAAGTGCCCACCCTTTTCCGAACCGAAACCCTTGTGACCATCGCCATCTTCACCCTGGTGGCCGGTGTGGTGGGAGCTGCGTTCTCCCTGCGCCGGATCGCCCGGATCGACCCTGCAACCGCCATCGGAGGAACCCTGTGAACGACGATTTTGTGCCGGCCCACCCGCAGGATCCGGGTCTGGACCCGAGCGCCGACGCCGCGAGCCATGCTGAAGCGATCCTGCATGTCGATGCCGTGAGCAAGATTTACAGTTCCGGCGATACCGAGGTCCGGGCTGTGGACACGGCCACGATGGCCGTGGATCAGGGTGAGTTCGTGGCGCTGCTGGGGCCGTCCGGTTCGGGTAAGACGACCTTGATCTCGATGATCGGGGGGCTGCTGGCTCCTACGTCGGGATCGATCAATCTTGCCGGGACGGACGTCGCCACCTTGAGCACTCGCGAGCTGACGAAGTTCCGGGCGGAGCGGGTGGGTTTTGTGTTCCAGAGCGCTAACCTCGTGCCCTTTCTCAACGCCCGCGAGAACCTGCTTTACGTATCAACGCTGCAGAAGCGAATCTCGCGCAAGGAAGCACACGCCCGCGCCGACCAGCTCCTTGAGGAACTCGGGCTCGCCGCCCGCGCGAAAAACGTCCCGGAGCAGTTGTCCGGGGGAGAGCGGCAGCGGGTGGCGATCGGCCGTGCGCTGATGAACGATCCTGATCTGATTCTTGTGGACGAGCCGACTGCGGCCTTGGACACTCAACTCGGCCGGCAGGTCGTGCAGTTGCTCGCCCGCGAGATCAAGCAGCGTGGAAAGACCGGCATCATGGTCACCCACGATCTGCGCATGGTCGAGTACACCGACCGGGTCTTTGAGATTCTGGACGGCAAACTGACCCATGTGGAGCAGCCGACGGCACTGGCCCACTGACGACGGCTCAGACCTGCTTGCCGTCGCGGATCTTGGCGGCCACCGGATCGGGGACGACGGCGTCGGGGTCACGCATGCCGCCCATGGCGTCGCGCACACTGACCAAGGACGCGTACAGCGGGGGACACGTGGGACAGCCGGCCAGATGGCGTTCGACCGCAGCAGCCGTTCCTGCCGGAAGCTCACCGTCGAGGTAGGCGCTGACGTGCTGACGTGCATCCCAGCACCGCAGGGGCACCCCAGAGGTGGCAACCCGGCGTTCGTGGCCTTGCGCCATGGCCGACACCATCATCATCCGGCCGCGGCGAAGACGTTGTTTTGTCGCCGGCAGGCCGAGGTCCATGACCTCGGCGATCTCGCGGGCGGTCCAACCCTGCGCATCGTGCAGGACGACGACGCTGCGGTAGGCGTAAGGCAGTCGAACCAGGGCATCGCGGACCTCCTCGGTGGTCTCCGCCCGGGCCACGACGATGTCGGCGTCGACGGTGTAGTCGTCGTCATGCCAGCGCTGCTCCACCTCCACGGCGATGTCCTCACTGGGGTCCTCTCGCTGGCGACGGTAGTAATCGATGGTCGTGTTGTGGGCGATGCGGAATAGCCATGACCGCAGAGCACCGGCATCCTGCAGGCTTTCTGCCTTCTCCAAGGCCCGGGCGAGGGTCTCCTGGACGATGTCGTCGGCGGTGGCGGTGTCGCGGGTGATGGCGCGCACATACCGCCTCAGGGCTGGAATCTGCTCGGGCAACTGATCGCGAACGTCCACGTGGTGAGGTTACCGGTGGCCTTTGGCCCACATGAGCGCGCCGCCCATCCCTCTTGGGTCTGGGCGGCGCATCACGTTCGGGCAGCTACTTCGCAGCGGGCACCTTGCACGTCGACATTCCGAACACCCGGTAGATCGGGCAGAAGCCCACGGCGGCGGTGACCAGCATGATGGCGCCGACCACGGCGAGGATGATCCCGCCGACGCTGCCCAGGCCCACCGCGAAAGCGGCGACGAAGGCGGCCACGGCGATGACGACGCGGATGATGCGGTCGATGTTGGATTCGTTGGTGATCATTTCGTCCTCCTGTATTAGGTCCGTTACACCGTGCAGGACGCAGCAGGACCCAAAAAGGATACAAACGAGTTCTTGGCACAGCGCCTGAGATCAGAAACGGCCAAGCGGGCATTGCCGGGCGCTCAGACGGAGTTGAATGGCTGATATGTACGACGTCGCGGTGATTGGGTCGGGATTCGGGGGCAGCGTCGCGGCCTTGCGCGCAGCGCAGGCAGGTAAGCGGGTGGTCGTCCTGGAACAGGGCAGGCGGTTGTCGCCCGCGGACCTGCAAGCGGGGGCGGCCAAGCCGATGGCCCTGTTGTGGGAGCCGGCGCTGGGATTGCGTGGCTACTTCCGGCAGAAGGTGTTGCGCCACGTCATGGTCGTCGGGGGTGTCGGCGTCGGCGGCGGTTCGATCGTCTATGCCGCTGTGTTGCTCAAACCCTCCGAGTTCAGTGGCGCCTGGACACGCACGGGGGTCGATTGGGCCACGGAACTGGCGCCGCACTACGAGCGGGCCGCGTTGATGTTGGGCAGGGAGGTCAACCCGCAGTGGGGTGTGCAGGACGACTGGCTGCAGGCCGCCTCGCAACAACTGGGCGCCGGGGACACCTTCGGCAAGACCCCTCAGGGCATCCGCTTCGCCGATTGCGTGGCCTGTGGGCAGTGCATCACGGGCTGTCCGCACGGGGCGAAGGAGTTCCGCTACCTGCCCGAGGCCGAGGCTTTGGGTGCCGAGGTGCGGCCCGTGACAAAGGCCGAGATCTTGGTTCCGTTGGCTGATGGCTGGCGGGTGGTCACGCGTAACCCGTTCAGCGGGGCGGTGTCCAGTGTCGAGGCCCGCGAGGTCGTGCTGGCAGCGGGGGTCCTCGGAACCGTCGAGTTGTTGCTGGCTTGCCGCGACAAGTGGGCGACGTTGCCGGACCTGCCTGCCAGCCTGGGGCGCAAGGTCCGCACCAACTCCGAGGCGTTCGCGGCGATCCTGCACCCAGCGGGCACGGATGTCACCGAAGGCGCAACGATTTCGAGCGACTTCTACCCGGATCCGAAGACCCATGTCACCAACAACCGGTTCCCCGCCTCCTACGGCTTCATGCGCTACTACTTGGCGCCGGTGCCCGGCGAGGGAGCCTCCCGGCGACGCGCAACTCTTACGTCGTTGCTGCGTGATCCCCGCGGTTTCACGGCCAACCTGTGGACCCGGGACTGGCACAAGCGGGTGACGATTCTGACCGTGATGCAGAACGCGGACAACGAACTGGCGCTGGAGTGGCGGGGCGGCCGGATGCGCTCCCTGGTGCCCGCCGGAGTGGATCCCGTGCCGGTGTCCTTGCCGCAGGCCGACGCCGCCGGACGCGCGGTTGCCCAGGTGAGTGGCGGACGGGCGTACACCACCGTTCTGGAGAGTGTGTTCGGAATCGGGGCGACGGCGCACATTCTCGGCGGTGCGGTTCTTGGCGAGGTCGTGGATGCGCAGCAGCGCGTGCCGGCTTATCCGGGTCTGCGCATCATGGACGGCTCCGTTGTACCCGAGAACATCGGGGTGAACCCGTCGTGGACGATCACGGCGCTGGCCGAGCGGGCCTGCGCGAAGTGGCTGGGATAGGACTGGAATAGGCGAAGTCTAGTTCTTGTTATGATGAGTGAGGAAGGGAGCAACCATGGCATTCTCAAAGTGGGCCAAGCAAGCGAGCAAACTAGCGGCCCAGCACTCCGACAAGATCAACTCTGGCATTGACAAGGCTGCTTCGTCGGCCAAGCAGAAGCAGCCGACGAAGAGCAGTTACATCGACAAGGCGGCGGGTTACGCCAAGAAGGGTCTGGACAAGGCCAAGTAGACCTGCTTCGTGTCCCAATGATCACTACGCTGAGGTTCCCGCCACAGCAGAGGAGTACATATGGGTATCGAGGACATGGCCAACCAGGCCAAGGATCTCGCGGTGGATAACGCCGACAAGGTCAAAGAAGGTGTCGACATGGTCGCGGAAAAGGTCAAGGGCATGGTTCCGGGCGAGCACGCTGACAAGGTCGACCAGGCCGTCGACGCGGTCAAGGGCCTCGTGGACAAGGCCGGTGGCGCGACGTCGCCAGAAGCCTGATCACGGATTGCGAGGAGGGCCGGTTCCCATAGGGACCGGCCCTCTTTTGCGTGATGCCAGAGTCACCAACCAACTGGTCTAGGGCGCGGGCCAAACGCGTCGGTGAGTGACGCGTTTGGCCCGCGCTCTCGAGCGTGAGTGGGTTTCATGGGGAAAGAAGGGCCAGGGTGGACTTTAGGCTTGGTACAGGTCGCGCGCGCCGGCCTCCCGTCGAGCGCGGGGACGAACGCCTGGGCACGGGACGAACGCCGGGCCCATGCCGCGGCCCGAATCAGGTGTGGCGGGGCAGCACCAATGTCGGCACAGTCGCCGCACGCAGAATCTTGAATGTCATGTCCCCAAGGAACACGCGCCGAAGCAGCCCACCTCCGGCCGAGGCGAGGACCAGCAGGTCCCCGGGCTCCCAGTCCTCGCGATTGAGGGCTTCGGCAGGCGAATCGCCAACCAACACGTCGGTGGAGATCTCCACCCCGTCGGTGTCGAGGGTGGCCAATGCTTGCGCCTGGTAGTCCCGCAGCAACTCCAGCGATCCCGTGAGCACACCCCCCTCTGCATCAGCTCCCAGGTCAGAGCCGAACACCCGATGTCGCACCAGGATCGTCATCACGTCCATGGGCAGGGCGGCCGCACGGGCGAGTTCGAGCCCGCGGGTAAGAGCGAGACGACCCTCATCGCCCTGTGCGAAGGCAACCATCACCCGGCGCAGAGTCGGCAGGGCGTGGCGGGCGTACCCGGACGGCACCAATACCAGCGGTACCGCGATGTGGTGCAGGAGCTGGTTGCTGGTGCTGCCCATCGTAAAGCGTCCCAGCGACCCTCCGGGCCCGCTGCCCACGACCACGAGATCGGCGCCGGTGCCCTCGGCGATCTCCGACAGGCCCACGCCGATCGAGCGGTGTTGATGCACCATGGCCTGCGCGGTGATGTCATGGTCGTGCTGCAGGATCTGCGCGCACCTCTCCACGAGGGCGGCTTGTTCCTCGCCAGCGCCGGTCTGGGCCAGCCGGCCCCGATGGTCATTGACGTATTCCCCGGC
>JAKOZM010000458.1 GCA_029779995.1 Actinomycetes bacterium | reverse complement strand
TCCCGGCCATGAAGGGCGGAGCAGATCTGGGCGGCAGTCGTGGCGGTGATGGGTCGGTGCTGCATCGCCTCGACGCCGGCGAAGAGGGCGCTTCGATAACGCAGCCCCTCCTTCGTGGCGTGGTCGCCGCCCCCGATCTCAGCGTGTTTGAACAGGGCATCACTCGTCGTGACGATGTTCTCGATCTCCGAGCTCGCCTGGGCCTCCAGCAAGGTGAGGCTGTTGAGCAGGACACCTGGGTTTGGGAGGAGCCGGCTCGCCTGCGCAAGGGTGGCCAGTGCGGCCCGTGCTTCGATCGCCATCTTGAGGACCGGCTTGGGCTCGAGGTCGATCCCCTCGGGCGGCAGCGGGGGCAGCTGGTTGTAGGGCACCTCGGGGCTCCAGGCCATCGGTCACATCTTTCGACACGTTGGGCAAACACGTCAATAATCTGGCAGAAACTTAACACGTATGCAGTGTGCCTGACGGTCAGCCGGCGCTGCCGTTCAGAACGTCTCGTCCCCACTGGGCGTCGGTGAGCACACGGCATACCAATGGTGGGTGGTCTCCCGCCCTCCCGTGCTCACCGCATGCTCGCCGCGTGGACCATTGGTATGCCGTGTGCGCCGGAGCCGCCGTCGCAGGCTGCATTGGGCCCCGGGGCGGGCCCCGGGCGGGCCCCGATGGGTCCAAAGAATTGGCGCCCGGCACGTCCCGGATTCTCGCCGCGCGAGAAGTGCGCCCCTCCGGTAACGTGCGCGACACTCTCCCCGGCCGAGCATCGAAGTTCGGCCCCAAACAGATGGAGTCGCCATGCGATATCCACGTCCTTTGTCAATAGCACTTTCGGGAGCTTTGGCCCTCGGAGTTGCGGGGGTGCCCATGGTCACCTCCGCCCAGGCGGCGCAGCCCACAGCGACTGCCGTGCGCACGGTGACTGACGGAGTGACCACGTTCGCCGTGGTGGACAATCCGGGCGGGCCTACGCTGAGCTACATCCCCGGAGGCGGCATCACGCTGCTGACCGAGTCCACCGCCGCGGGAACCCTGACGTTCAAGGACTTCGACGCGGACGGCCAACTCGATGCCTTCGAGGACTGGCGCAAGCCGGTCAATGAGCGGGCCAAGGCCCTGGCCGCCGTGTTGTCGATCGAGCAGATCGCCGGACTGATGTTGTTCAGCTCTCATGAGCGAAATCTTGCGGCCGGACTGACCACAGCCCAAAGGACTTATCTTTCGCAGGACCGTCTGCGCAATGTCTTGAACGCCTC
>JAKOZM010000454.1 GCA_029779995.1 Actinomycetes bacterium | reverse complement strand
ATCGCGGTGCACAACTCGATCGAGCAGGACGCCGACATGGTCATCCTGTTGCATCGGGAAGAGGCCTACGAGAAGGAAACCCAGCGGGCGGGTGAGGCTGACTTGATCGTGGCCAAGCACCGTAACGGCCCCACCGACACGATCGTGGTCGCCTTCCAGGGCCACTACAGCCGCTTCACCAACATGGCCCAACAGTTCTGAGGTATTGTCGAGATGCAGCGAAGACTTCACAAACGGCAAAGCTATGAATCATAAACGCTGCGTTATGAGTCAAGCATGAATTGGCGCCTCGCGTTATAGGAAGGGGCGAGTGTCCCCGGGCTGCTGCTATCCCTTGCCCACGACCCGGTCCCATAGGTCCAGCGCGGCAGAGGCGAAGCCGACGAGACCCACGACCCCTGCAGCGACGATGCCGAGCAGACTCGACTCTCGCTGAGTGCACCAGCGGTAGCCAAAGTACCCACCGAGGGCGGCGGAGCCCGCTCCCGCAACCAGCACGAGTCGACTGGGCAGGACAAGCCCAGCGATGGCGATCCCGACCGCGACCATCACGAATGTGACGCTCACGACCGCACGACGCAACTGTTTGGCGCGCCACGCCAGCTCTGCGTCCTTCGTACCCTGATCTGCCTTGAGATTGTTTAGATCGCTCCGCAACCGCGAGCTCTCGGCTTCTGCCTGCGCTTGTGCCGCCTGGGCCGCACCAGCATCTAGAAGGGCCTGAGCGCGACCGGCCTCGGCGTCCGCAGCGACCTTGTTTGCGCTCGCCCGCTGACGGTCCATAACAGCTTTGAGCATCGTGTTGCGTTGAGCCAACACTCGTGAGGCGAGCGTGGTGGACGTGGTCCGCTCACCCCCGTCAAGGGCATCGTCGAGCGTGAGTTGCGCAACCCGCAATGACATGGAGGAGCCGCCGTGGCTGGGGCTCAGCTCCGTCGCCAAGGCGATAGCCATCTCGGTCGGGAACCGGGCGGGTATGGCCCACATAGCCTCCTCGAGCCACTGACCTGCGGCTGCTTCAGCCAGATGAAGTACTCCGGGTGGGTCTGCGCTGATCGCCAATAGTGTGGACCACTGCGAGGGAGTGAGCGCAATCGCGACCTTGTCATGGGTCTCAGCCGCGTAGGCAGGACTCAGGTGACGATCGTTCGTGATCACCCAACAACCTGGCCACTTGCTTTCCTTCTGGCGGCGCCTACGCCTGTACGTAGACGTCATGGTCTCTGCATCGCGCTCGACCGTTAGCTCAGACCGACGTTTCCCGTCGCCTAGCTCCGACTTCAGAGCAGTGGCGAAGGCGGCGACCCGACTGAGCTCTTGACTGTTGCCTGCGGGCCGGAGAACTACCCCCATGAGTGCAAGTCGCTGCGGTAGTTCTGCAGCGCCCTGCAGGAACTGGGCGGGTGATTTAACCAGCCCTTCGCGAGCGGCCTCAACGTAGATGGATGGGATCTGCTCGTCCACGAGTGAGGCAAACCACTCCTCCTTGGCGCCAGACGCGACAGCACGGCGAAAGGTATCTGCGATCCCAGGCAGGGCCCGCTGGAGTACGTCGTTCAACTCGTCAAGCGAGTGCTCTAGGACCTGCACCTCCCACCCGGCGTCCACAGCGGCACGGATGGCGACCTCCATCGGCCCTCGTAGTCTCGTCGAACCCACTAGCCGTAGCAGACACGGTGTATCGAGAAACGCACGCTCGCCGTGGGCGCTCCCGATCTGGCTAAGTACAGCCTCGCGGTCTCGCCCGACTACGTAGGAGTGCAGGATGCAGCCTGTCGTTATGTGCGAAACGAGTTCGTTTCCGAACTCGTCGAGGGGGTCGATGGCAGCGAGTGCCATGGCCTCCAAGAAGCTGGACCGTTCCCCCTCGACCCCTCCGCCAGCTTCTCTGAGGCTTGATAGCACCGCAGCGCGGTCGATTCTCCGTGGGCGGACCTGGCCCCCAACCATGGACTCGATCTGACCCAAGTAGGCGTCCTGAGAACGCTGGATGCCGGCGATCAGTCCCCCGACTAGAGCATCGAGCCACAGAGACGCCTGCCCCGCGGTGAGGTCGAGGGAGAGGCTCTCTTTCGCACGCAAGGTCAACTCACGGGCGGCGCGCTCCCGCACCTCGACCGACCAATCGCGGTGGCGTTGAATGTCGTCCGCACCCGCCTGGGTGAGGTCCCACAACTCCTCTCCCGTCAGGCCAACATTCGCCGTGAGTAGGCCAAGCTCCCTTCCCATTCGAAGGGCTGAACTGATCTCATCCCTCCCAGCCACCACGCCCGGCCAGATTCTTGCGACGCGCTCTCCAAGTTCGACCTCCGTCATGTGGCGGTTGAAGAGCGCGTGAGTAACAGCCGTCAGAAGGAGGTCCGCCTTGGTGGCGCCGTGAGCGTTTCGCAAAAGTCGATGAACCGCGCCGAGGAATGCCGATTGTTCCGACCCGTGACCCTCGGGTTCGTTGATCGTTTCCACGGCTGCCGACTCCTCGTGTTTCATCGGAAAGCCTGGCCGCCGGACTTGAGGGCTTCCCACGAGCTTGCGGCGCTGCAGACAGACTCCGATGCGAGGAGGTAGGCCCAGGTCTCGTGGACTTCGTCGGAGCCGTTGACTGTCTTTACCCACGCTGCAGCCGCGTCGCGCTTGGCGATGACCACGGGCGAGGTCATTTCGCCGTCGCGTTTGCCCTCGACGATCCAGTGCACCCCGGCGTCGTCGATGACGATGAAGTCGGGCTCGTACTGCCGCTGGACGGCTCCAGCCAAGTATGTGATCCGCAACGGCACGGTTGCGTCGATCCGCACCCATGCCCGCACCGAGCCGGACTTCTCGAAGATGTCCGCTAGGACGAACTCCGTCGAGAACGCGTCGAAGGTGTTGACCTCGTAGACCGACTTCGCGTACCCGGCATACGGGTACCCCCGCATGAACTCACGTGACGACGTGACGACCTGCCGGTCAGCTGCGGGTCGGGTCTCGAAGCGCTCGGAGGGCTCGGGCCAGCGCACGGGCCGGACCTCGCGGACTTCCCGCGCCGGCGAAGAGGTTTGCTTGGCCGCGATCCACTCGGTCAGGCGCGCGGTCGCGAGCCGGCCATGCTCGGGCCGCCACGGCGTCGACTCTGTGACCCCAGCGCCGGCCAGGAACGCCCGAGCCACGGCGACCGCGGCGTTGAGCTCGGTCACCGACGCCTCGACGGCGTTCGTCCGGATGAGGCGGCCGACGAGGTCGTTCTCGATCGTGTCGAAC
>JAKOZM010000445.1 GCA_029779995.1 Actinomycetes bacterium | reverse complement strand
CTAGGACCCAAGTAGCACAGAGTCCGTTTAACAACCCAACAAAGGGGAGGTAGACCGTGTCGGTCGCCATTAAGCCGCTTGAGGATCGCATCCTCGTGCAGCAGCTCGACGCAGAGCAGACCACCGCATCCGGGCTGGTCATTCCTGACACAGCCAAGGAGAAGCCCCAAGAGGGCAAGGTTCTGGCCGTGGGCCCGGGCCGCTTCGACGAGGACGGCGAGAAGCGCATTCCGATGGACATCAGCGTCGGCGATGTCGTCGTGTACTCCAAGTACGGAGGCACCGAGATCAAGTTCGAGGGCGAGGACTACTTGATCCTGTCCGCCCGCGACGTGCTGGCAGTTGTCGAGAAGTAGTCACAAACACCGCGTGTGAAGGCCCCTGGACCCCATTTGACCGGGGCGCCAGGGGCCTTCGCATCCTCATAGCAAAGGAAACCAATGGCCAAGATCGTTGAATTCGACGTCGAGGCGCGCCGGGCACTCGAGCGGGGGGTCAACACCCTCGCCGACGCGGTCCGCGTGACCATCGGCCCGCGCGGCCGCAACGTCGTGCTGGACAAGTCCTGGGGTGCGCCCACCATCACAAATGACGGGGTGACCATCGCCCGCGAGATCGAGGTGAAGGACCCGTACGAGAACCTCGGTGTGCAGCTGGTGAAAGAGGTCGCCACCAAGACCAATGATGTCGCCGGTGACGGCACCACCACCGCGACCGTGTTGGCGCAGGCGATGGTGCGTGAAGGCATCCGCCTGGTTGTCGCTGGCGCGGCACCCATGGGTGTGAAGCGGGGCATCGACATCGCCACCGCACAGGTGTCGGCATTCCTGTCCGACTCCGCGCGACCCGTCGAGGGCAAGGCGGAGACCGCGCAGGTTGCCACGATCAGCGCCCAGTCCGCCGAGATCGGCAACCTGCTCGCCGAGGCCTTCGACAAGGTCGGCGCCGACGGCGTCATCACTGTCGAGGAGGCCTCGACCACCGAGCTGAACATGGACTTCACCGAGGGCATGCAGTTCGACAAGGGCTACATCTCGCCCTACTTCGTCACTGACACCGAGCGCATGGAAGCCGTGCTCGAGGACCCCTACATCCTGCTGGTGCAGGGCAAGGTGTCCTCGCTCGCCGAGCTGCTGCCGCTGCTCGAGAAGGTCGTGCAGACCGGCAAGCCGCTGGTGATCGTGGCCGAAGATGTCGATGGTGAGGCGCTGTCCGCGCTGGTCGTCAACAAGATCCGTGGCACCTTCAACGCCGCTGCCGTGAAGGCCCCCGCCTTCGGTGACCGGCGCAAGGCGATGCTGCAGGACATGGCGATCCTGACCGGTGGTCAGGTCGTCAGCTCCGAGTTGGGCATGAAGCTGGATCAGGTCGATCTGGACGTGCTCGGCTCCGCGCACCGTGTCGTGATCACCAAGGACGACACCACCATCGTCGATGGCAAGGGATCGGACACGGAGATCGCCGGGCGCATCGAGCAGCTCAAGGCCGAGATTGAGGCCAGCGACTCCGACTGGGACCGCGAGAAGCTCAAGGAGCGCCTGGCCAAGCTGGTCGGGGGGGTCTGCGTGATTCACGTCGGCGCCTACACCGAGGTGGAGCTCAAGGAGAAGAAGCACCGCGTCGAGGATGCGGTCGCTGCCACCCGGGCTGCTCTGGAGGAAGGCATCGTGGCTGGCGGCGGGACCGTGCTGGTGCACGCCGCTGCGGCCATCGACGATTCGACCGCTGCTGACGACGACGAGCGGGCCGGTTTCCGGATCGTGAAGCGCGCGTTGCAGTCGCCGTTGTTCTGGATCGCCGCGAACGCCGGCGAGTCCGGTGACGTGGTCGTCTCCAAGGTGGCCGAGTTGCCGCTGGGGCAGGGCTTCAACGCCGCGACGGGTCAGTACGGCGACCTGATCGCCGACGGCGTCATCGACCCCGTCAAGGTCACCCGGTCCGCCGTCGAGCACGCCGGCTCCATCGCGGCGATGCTGCTGACCACTGAAGCGCTGGTGGTTGAGAAGCCCGAGGAGGAAGAGGACGACGACCACGGTCACGGCCACTCCCACCACCCGGGTCACACCCACTAGATCGCCTCACCTCCACCGGCGTCGAACCCTTCCTCAGCGGGGGGTTCGGCGCCGATGGCGTTTTGGGGGCGCATGGCCAGCCGTTCGTCTGTTGTACATCGGTTCGGCGTGTCGTGGCTAAGCCTGACGATCGGCTGTGCCCAGCACGAACGGCTGCGGCGAGGCAACGCCCAATCGAGCAGTACCCGACACTTGGTTCACATTCCGCCATGAGCCTCCTAGCGGAAAGGGAACCAACGAGCGCGAACCTGCATAGCCCACCCCGCGGCGTCCATTCCAGCGCCCAACCGGCCATTACCCGTCCCCAACCTCGACAATGGCCGGGTGCTTGAACTGATCATGGGCATTCTGCCGTTTGCCGTCGGAGTGTTCGCATCTCCGCTGCCGGTGGTCATCGCCATCGTCATGCTCTTCACACCTCACGCACGGCCCACATCGGTGACCTACGTCGTGACCTGGGTGACCGGGCTCACGGCGGTGACGATCCTGTTTATCCTCATGGCCGGCGCCCTGGAGCAGCAAGACGAGCCCCGGGGCTGGCTGACTTGGCTGCGCGTCATTCTGGGCGTACTCGTGCTCGTGATGGGTGTGCGGATGTGGCTCGGCCGCACGGTCGATCACACCCCACCCTGGTTGACCAGCCTGATGAATGCCGGCTCGCGTGAGGCGCTTCGCTACGGGATCCTGATGTCTGCTGCGAACCCGAAAGAACTGCTGATGGCGCTGGCCGCCGGCCTGGCCATCGGGACCAGTGGCCTCGGCTTCGCGCCATCGGCGGGGGCCTTGGTGGTCTTCGTCGCCGTGGGGGCTGCGAGTGTGGCGGGGCCGCTGATCGTGTTCCTGCTCGGCGGCGACAAGACGCTGGCACGACTGGAGCGTGCGCGGGAGTGGTTGCAGACGAACAACACATCGGTGGCTGCGGTCGTGATGATCGTGATCGGCCTACTGTTGCTGATCGGTGGGATCCTCAAGCTCATCGGGTAGAAAAGAAATGAGGGCCCCGGGCGGGCAATGCCCAGGGCCCTCGTGCCGCATCACAGGGGAGGGGGCTGGATGCGGCAGGTCTTAAACAGCGATGCCGAGTTTGCGCTGCTGGTAGAGGCTGGCCAGTTCGTCCTCGCCGAGGCCGCCCCAGATGCCATAGGGCTCACGCACGGCGAGCGCATGTTCCAAGCACATCTTGCGTACCGGGCACTCGGCGCAGATGGCCTTGGCGCGATTGGTGCGTACGACGCGGGCAGCGCCCCGCTCACCTTCGGGGTGGAAGAAGACGGCGGAGTTCTCGCCCCGGCAGGCGCCATGCATCTGCCAGTCCCAATGGTCGGTATTTGTGCCGGGAAGCCGGGAGAGCTCTGCCATGATGACCCCTTCTTTCTGCTGTACACCCTACGATAATAACGTTTCAAAACCGTGTCAACCCTTTTTCCTGCAACGATTTTGTTGTCCTTATCTGATCCCCAATAGATGAACGCTGATGCAGGTTTTCTGTAAAGGAGTGGTCAAGGAGTCTTATGGTCGGCACTGCCGACACGTCCGGTGAAAAGGTGCGCGTGTGCTGTAGTCGGGTAACACTCGGGGAATGGCGAAATCGGCGGTCACCCTGTCCTCAGGTGCGGTGGCCCGGCAGCTGGGGATCTCGCCGGCCACTCTGCGGACATGGGCCCACCGCTATGGGATCGAGCCGTCGGCGCGCAGCGAGGGCTCCCACCGGCGCTACACCCCTGAGGATGTCGACCGGTTGGTGGCAATGCAGCGGCTGATCCGCAGCGGGGTGCCGGTCGCCGATGCGGCGGCGCAGGTCAGGGATGGCGCCCCGGAGCCTGTGGTTTGCGTGCCCGACAGTCCCCGCGAGCTGATGCCTCACCGGGTGCGGTCGTTGTGGGAGGCCGCCCAGGCGCTGGACGGGCAGCGCTGCGCCTCGATGATCGCCGAGGCGGTGCGCGACAAGGGGGTGCTACCTACCTGGGAAAGCGTGGTGCGGCCGGTGTTGGAGAAGGCGGGGGAGCAGTGGGAACGCGATCAGGTGGGGATCGACGTCGAACATGTGCTGTCCGACGCGGTGACGGCTGGGCTCATGATCGACCGGCCAGTGCGCCGCGAGGGAGTGCTGATCGCAGCGACTGCCTCAGAGGATCACGTCCTGCCCATGTACGCGCTGCGCGCCGCGTTGGCTGAGAACGGTGTGGGTGCCGAACTGCTGACCGCGCGCACTCCTGCCCGCACCCTGGGCGAAGCGGCGAAACGCCTGCATCCAGGGGTAATCATCTTGTGGGCGCAGTTGCAGGACAACGCAGACCTCCACGGTTTCGACCAGGTGCCGGGGCTGCGGCCGAGGCCCGCGCTGGCCGCGGCCGGGCCTGGCTGGACGACCCCGACGCCCTGGCCGCATCTTGGTGATCTCCAGCAAGCCGTCAACTTCGTTCGCAGCCACGTGTGAGTCGGCAATAGTCTTGATCCATGGCGCTTCACCCCGGTCTTGAGCGTGCGGAGTGGGCGGTGTTCCATGGGGCGATCAATGACGCCATTCCCCTGCTGGATGCGTTGACCGACCTCGACGGCCGTTCGCTGGTGTACGAACGCTGGTTGCGGGCCGTCGCGCTGGGGGCATGTGGGAGGTACGGGGAAGCACTCGACATCGTCGAGCAGATCTCCACAGGCACCCCTGAGTATTCGATGGCACGATCGCTTCGCGCCAGTCTGCTGCGGCAACTGGGCGTGCATGATGCGGCCCTGCTGGCCGATCGGGAAGCGATGTCCAGCGCGGCTACCCCCGGAGCCGCGATCGAGGCCATGACGGGTCTGTCCGCCGATGCCGTCGGGCTACAGGATGCGCTGACGGCGACCACGATGATCTCGCAGGCCTCGTCACTGCTGGAACGGGTGGCGGCCGACCCAGCCAGCGCCCCCATGTGGTGGCGACACCGCGTCCGATTGTCCTGGGTGCAATGTGAGGTCGCACTGCTGTCCTCGGATCCACCGAGGGCGGTCGAACATGCCCGGCGGGCGCTGGCCGCGGCCGAAGCGGCGACGGCGCCTCGGCATGTCGCCAAGAGTCTGCTGTTCACCGCTGTCAGTCAGATCGACGCCGGCCAGCGCGCTGAGGCCATCCCCAATCTGCGCCGCTCCCTGATGCTCAGCACGACGATGGGATTCCTCGCCGTCGCGTGGCCCACCCACGCCGTACTGGCCGCGTTGGTCGCGCAGACCGATGCGAAAGTGGCCCAGCAGCACTTCGCGGCGGCGGCCACGATCACCGCCACGCTGCGTGAGGGCCTGACCGGTGATCTCGCGGCCCGGTGGGACGCGCGCGCCGACATCCGTGCGCTGCAGCGCGCTGCTCAGTAGCCTTCCGCCCCGTCGTGAAGACGAATCGGCGTTCAAGCCCTGCTCAATGTACGCCGATAGGGGGAATAGTTGAAGAAATGAGGTGGAAGGGCCCGTGACCTCCGTACTGATCGTCGATGATGCACCCGCAGTTCGCGATGGACTCCGGCGGCTGGTGAGCACCCTGCCGGGAGTGCGGGCGGTGGCCTTGGCCAGCAGCGGGGAAGAGGCCCTGTCACGCTACGTGATGGAACGTCCCGACCTGGTTCTGCTGGATGTGCGGATGCCGGGCATGAGCGGGCTGGAATGTGCCCGACGACTGCTGCACTCCGATCCGGGCGTCCGGATCGTCATGCTCACCGCCGGCGAGGACCCGCAGGCGGTCGCCACTGCCGTGGCCAACGGGGCCGCGGGCTACATCAGCAAGGATGCCACCAAGTTGGAGATGGCACTGGCCATCCAACACGTCGGCGCCGACGGTCGCCCTCGCAGCGCCCCGGTCGTCGAGTTCCACCTCTCCGAACGCGAGACCCAGGTCCTGCACGGGATGTCACGCGGATTGTCCAATGGCGAGATCGGCCGGGAGTTGTACCTCTCCGAGGACACCATCAAGACCCACGCCAGGCGACTCTTCCGCAAACTGCACGCGGCCGACCGCGCTCAAGCCGTGGCAGTGGGACTTCGCGCGGGAGTCATCAGCTAGCCGCGTAACCTTGTCGGCATGGAGTCCACCCCCCACGACCGCTTCGCTCCCTTCGGCCTGACTTTCGATGACGTCCTGCTGGTCCCCGGCGCCTCCGATGTGGTGCCCAGTGAGGTCGACACCAGCACGCAGTTGACGCGCACCCTTCGGGTGCACGCACCCCTGGTGAGCAGCGCCATGGACACGGTCACAGAGGCGCGGATGGCGATCGCGATGGCTCGCATCGGCGGAGTCGGGGTACTGCATCGCAACATGAGCATCGACGATCAGGCCCTGCAGGTGGACATGGTCAAGCGCTCTGAGGCGGGGATGGTCAGCAACCCCGTCACGTGCGGGCCGGACGACACGCTGGCGGCGGTTGACGCGATGTGCCGCAGGTACCGGATCTCCGGGCTGCCGGTGGTTGATGCCGAAGGCCGGCTGCTGGGCATCGTCACCAACCGGGACATGCGTTTCGAGGAGAACCGCAGTGTCGCGGTGCGCGAGATCATGACCCCCGCGCCGCTGGTGTGCGGCCACCTGGGGATCGCTCCGGAGGAGGCGCTGGGGCTGCTGCGACGGCACAAGATCGAAAAGCTGCCCCTGGTGGATGAGGACAACCGGGTCCGGGGCCTGATCACTGTCAAGGACTTCCTCAAGAGCGAGGCCTACCCTGATGCGACCAAGGACGCCGCCGGTCGGCTGGTGGTCGGGGCCGCAGTGGGCGTCGGGCAGGACTCCTACGACCGCGCGTTGGCCCTCGTGCAGGCGGGCGTGGACTTCGTCGTGGTCGACACTGCCCACGGGCACAGCACCGGGGTTCTCGAGATGGTCGCCAAGATCAAAAGTGATACCGGGATCGAGGTCATCGGCGGCAACATCGCCACTGGGGAGGCGGCAGCAGCACTGGCGGCGGCGGGAGCCGATGCCGTCAAGGTCGGTGTGGGGCCAGGGTCGATCTGCACCACCCGCGTGGTGGCCGGCGTCGGTGTCCCGCAGATCACGGCCATTCACGAAGTCAGCGAGGTGACCCGGCCGCTGGGCGTGCCGGTCATCGCCGACGGCGGTCTGCAGTACAGCGGTGATATCGCCAAGGCGCTGGTGGCCGGCGCGGATTCGGTGATGCTGGGGTCGTTGCTGGCCGGCTGTGAGGAGTCGCCTGGGGATGTGGTTTTCGTCAACGGCAAGCAGTTCAAGCAGTACCGCGGTATGGGTTCCCTGGGCGCCATGCAGAGTCGGGGG
>JAKOZM010000418.1 GCA_029779995.1 Actinomycetes bacterium | reverse complement strand
GCCCGGCGAGCATCGAACTGGGCGCACTAGGCTCTTCGGTAATGACTGATTCCGAGGACGACCTGACCGCGCGGTTCGAAGCCGAAGTGACCCCGCTGCTCGACACCCTGTACGCGGGTGCGCTGCGGATGGCCCGCAACCCCGACGACGCCAGCGACCTCGTGCAGGAAACCGTCGAACGGGCGTACAAGGGATTCAAGTCCTACACCCCTGGGACGAACCTGCGGGCGTGGCTGTTCCGCATCATGACCAACGCCTACATCAACACCTACCGCAAGAAGCAGCGGCAGCCGTTGCAGTCGAGTTCGGATGATGTGGAGGACTGGCAGATGCATCGCGCTGCCTCCCACACCTCCAACGGCCTGCGCTCCGCGGAGGCCGAGGCGCTTGACAGCTTGCCCGACTCGGACGTCAAGCGGGCCCTGGCATCGATCGGTGAGGATTACCGGCTCGCCGTGTACTACGCCGACGTGGAAGGGTTCGCCTACAAGGAGATCGCCGAGATCATGGGCACCCCGGTGGGCACCGTGATGTCCCGGCTGCACCGGGGACGCAAACAACTGCGGGCATTGCTCGAGGACTACGCCATCGAACGGGGCCTCGTGCCAACACAGGCGGAGGAGTTATGAGTTGTACGGATCCACGCGAGTGTGAGGACTGCGGCAAGCACCTCTACGAGTACCAGCACCACGAACTCGACGCCGCTGCCGCGCAGCGGATCAAGGGCCATCTGCAGGACTGCCCGAGTTGTATGGCGATGTGGCAGGAAGAGGAGGCCATCCGCAAGCGGCTGCAACAGTGCGCTTGTGAGCGGGCTCCCGACCAGTTACGGGTACAGGTCACCGCTTTGATCGCGACGTTCCGGCGCACGGTCGGCTGAGGCGCGCACCGCCGGTCATGGGCTCAGGCGTTGGGCCGGGTGCCGTGGTTGGCTGAACTCTTCTTACGGTCGCGACGCTTACGGGCACGCTTGCTCATGGGGGTCTCCTGGTGTCGAGCGGGTACCACTCGATCCTACGTAAGAGGCGCGAGGCTCCTGAACGCGCCTGCTCTTCGTGGCTGATCCGGCAGGGCACTCGACCGCGCGGCCGGGGACACCCACGCCCGATTGGGCGGCGCCATGTTCAACCTTCACCTGGGAACTGCCGAAGGTGCCAGAGTGAGGAGCATCGAACCGTACCTACACGCCTTGGTAGACGTGGGCGGTTCCGATCTCCACATAAAGGCCGGTGTAGTGCCCAGAATCCGCCTCGACGGTGTGCTGCGTCCCCTGCGGGCCGAGCCACTGGAACCTGAGGAGACCTCGGCGATGCTGAGCCAAATCATGCGTCCGGACCTGGCCGACGAGTTCGCGAAGACCGGTGAGGCGGACTTCGCCTACATGATCGAGGGGGTCGGCCGGTTCCGGGTGAATGCCTTCCGGCAACGGGGTCACGTGGGGCTGGTGATGCGCCGGGTTTCGGTGGGAGCGATCCCGCTGGCCGAACTCGGCGTGCCGGACCCGGTGTACGGATTGGCCATGGAACCGCGCGGGCTGATCCTGGTCACCGGACCCACGGGTTCGGGTAAGACCACCACCCTGGCCGGGATGATCGATGAGATCAACAATCACCGCGACGTTCACATCGTCACGATCGAGGACCCGATCGAGGTGATCCATAACGACAACCGGGCGCTGATCAACCAGCGCGAGGTCCGCATCGACACCGCCGACTTCCGGGTCGCGATGCGCGCCGCCATGCGCCAGGATCCCGACGTCATCCTCATCGGAGAGATGCGCGACACCGAGACCGTTCACGCCGCCCTCAGCGCCGCCGAGACCGGACACCTGGTGCTGTCCACTCTGCACACCGTCGACGTACAGGAGACGGTCAGCCGCATCATCGACTTCTTCCCGCCGCACGAACAGCAGCAGATCAGGATCTCGCTGTCGGGGGCCTTACGCGGGGTGCTGTGCCAACGGCTCGTGCCACGGGCCGACGGGCAGGGCCGTTGTGTGGCCATGGAGATCGGCATCAACACCGGACGCGTCGCCGACGCGATCGTGGATCGGGCGAAGACCGGATCGATCACGCAACTGGTCCAGCAGGGTTCGTTCTACGGGATGCAGAGTTTCGACCAGCACCTGGTCATCCTCTACCGGGACAAGGTGATCACGCTGGAAGCCGCGATGGAGGCCTCCAGCAGCCCGCATGACCTTGAGGTTGAACTGCGCCGGCTGGGCCTGGTGGCCAGCGTCTAGCTGCGCGTCACGCCGTGCCGGGAGCACTTGGCGGACCACCCTGCCGGGGTG
>JAKOZM010000409.1 GCA_029779995.1 Actinomycetes bacterium | reverse complement strand
GGCGAAGGGTGGCCTGAGCCCGGCACATCTCAACTGGGACGACGGGGTGCGGGCGTTGGATGCCGGGGTTGAC
The DNA here is from genome assembly GCA_029779995.1 of Actinomycetes bacterium. The sequence continues at coordinate 4,547 of JAKOZM010000409.1, read as the reverse complement.
ACAACAGGGCCGCATGGCTTCGAACAGCCAAGGAGTGCCGAACTGATCGGTCAGCTCGCCTCCTGGTTTCACGCGACGGGGCACTCGTTCGCCTGAGTGAAGGTTCCTTCCCATCACCAAGCCGGGCCAGCTGCTCCAGCAGGCCGAGAGTCCCCTACTACCTGCCGCGCGGTTTCGGCTGGCACTTCGGGCAGGAGAAGGACGAACGGTTCATGAAGTGCTCACGCACGATCAGGCTCCCGCACCTCCCGCACGGCCGCCCCACCTGCCCGTATGCCGCGAGCGACCGATCGAAGTAGCCGGACTACTTCAGAATCGTACGTTGAGGCGTCCGGGGGTGTCAGGGTGTGTCATGGGGAGACGGCGCAAGCAGATTGGACCTGCGCGTCATTCGTAGTGCGTCCACATTCGCAAGACATGTCCGACGCGCTCCACGGGCAGCACCTCGTAGATGAGGCGCTGCTGGATGCTGATCCTTCGCTAGTAGCACCCCGCGAGATCACCGACGAGCTTCTCGAAGCGGGGTGGCATGCCGAACGGATCGGCTGACGCTCACAGTGGACATTCAGCCGACGCATAGCGACACCGTGAGTTGGCGTCGGAGGGTTGGAGTCAAAAGCAGTACCCGACTTCTGAAAGGCCTCCAGCATGTCCAGCCAGCCCCGTTCCTTCCGCATCCGTCTCGCCGTCGCTGCGGTGTCGGCCATTGCCGCCGTCAGCGTGCTGGCCGGGTGCGCCGGGGGCACCACCGCCGCCTCGACCGTCTCGACGATCGCATCCGCGGCGACGGCCTCAACCACGTCCAACTCGACCGTCACCGCGACAGCGGCGTCGGCGTCCAACACCAAGCTGACCTCAGGCTCGTGGACCGGCACCATCGGCGACAAGACCGTCACCCTGAAGGCGGCTTACCTCGTCGATGGTGTCGACGCCACCATCGACGGGGGCACGTATGCCTCGGCTGTGGCCGACCAGGCGGTGTTCCTGGTGGTCAACGGCGGGCATCTCACGATCACCAATGCGACGATCACGAAGTCGGGCGAGCCGGCTGACTCCTCGAGCGATTCCTACAACTTCTACGGCCTCAACTCGGCGGTCGTCGTCGTGGGGTCAACCTCGTCGGTGACGATGAGCAACAGCTCAGTCACGACGGCGTCCGGCGGATCGAACGCGATCTTCGCCACGGCCAAGGGCACGGCCACCTTGTCGGACGTCACCATCAACACGTCGAAGGACTCCTCGCGCGGCCTCGACGCCACGTACGAGGGCGTCATCACCGCCAAGAACATGACGATCCATACGATCGGTGCCCACTGTGCAACCCTGGCCACCGATCGCGGCAACGGCACGGTCACCGTGACCGGCACTAACGTGTTGACCACGGCCGGCGAAGGAAGCCCCATCGTCTACTCGACCGGCGCCATCTCCTTGTCGGGGGCGACCGGCGGCGCGAAGGTGTCGGAAGTGGTGGTCATCGAAGGCAAGAACTCGGCCACGATCACCGACTCCACCCTGAGCTCGGGCGGGACGAACGCGGCGATGCTTTACCAGTCGATGTCGGGCGATGCTGCCGACGCCAACGCAACGGCGTCCGGTTCGACCTTGACGCTCACCACCGACACGATCACGCACACCGGCTCGGGCGCGGTGATCTTCTCGACCAACGCCACCACGAACGCGGTTCTGACCAAGGTCAAGGTGACGTCGTCCGCAACGACCAACATCAAAGCCGCCGCCGACCGCTGGGGCACCTCGGGCTCGAACGGGGGCAAGCTGACGATCACCCTCGACGGCACCACGCTCAGCGGCGCCACCGCCGATTCGGTCTCGTCGATCGCCGTCAAGACCGCAACTCGGGGGCACTCTCGGGCTCGACGTCCGGCGCGGTGTCCAAGTCCTGACGCTTCCCCTTCGCCGGGATCGGTCGGGCTCGGGTCTGGAGTGAGGTAAGGGACTAGTCCCTTACCTCACTTTGGCGTCACTTTCCACTCGCAACGGCGCATGATTGCTCAAGCCCATACCCAGGGCAGGTCGACATCAGCGAGCTGCGCTGCGGAACGGACCACGGGGCATCATCGCCCAATCGTCCGGGGCATGGGCTGGCACTTCGGGCAGGAGAAGGACGAGCGGTTCATGAAGTGCTCACGCACGATCAGGCTCCCGCACCTCCCGCACGGCCGCCCCACCTGCCCGTATGCCGCGAGCGAGCGATCGAAGTAGCCCGACTACTTCAGAATCCTACGTTCACGTGTCTCATGGCGTCAGGGTCTGTCAGCCTTTGCCCCTGGAGCGCCTCCGACGCCATCGACAAGCCAGACGTCAGGATTCAGGTCAATGCATGGAAGGGCCGCCCGTGATCGTCACCTGGATCGAACGCACCTACCACCGACGCCGCAGGCAGCCCCGCCTCGGCCGATTGACCCCCATCGAATGCGAGACCATCATGACCACCACGGCCAGCCAGGCCGCGTGACCGAACACTGTCACCTAAACGTGCAGCAGTCCCGACCAGGTGTCGACGGCGCTTGAAAACTGAGCGGTGACGGCGCTCAAAAGGTGAGCACTCTTCGACGATTGGAGTGTGACCACCATGGAGGATTGGGCGCTGATCAGGATGGCGGCCGCTAAGGGTGTGCTGAAGGCTGTGATCGCCAAGAGCTTGGGCATCGCGAGGAACACGGTCGCCACGGCTGTGGCCTCGGGCGGTCCGCCGAAGTACGAACGCAGGTCGAGCCGAGGTCGTTCACGCCTTACGAGGCGCGGGTATGTCAGCCCACCCAGAGTGAACTGACGGGCAAGGCAAAGAGGCGGTCGGGCCTGCTTCCCGTCGACAGTGGAGGCGCGCTCAACGTGGCGGAAGATTGCCGAAGCCCTCGCTCCCAGTTGGTGCGGCCAGTGCGGCGAGCGTCGAGATGTCGGGTCCCGTGTCTCGGCGGAGGAGCCCGTCCAGAATGAAGCCGTCGACCGCCGCCACCAAACCACGCGCCGCCGGGGCGCCCATACCCGCATCGCCCGCAAGTGCGACGAGTTGGTCTCGGGCGTCGACGACTCGTGCGCGGAGGGTCTCATTGCGGGTAGCCAGGAGAAAGAGTTCGTAGCGGGCGATCGTACGGTTGCGGTCCGGGCCAAGCATGCGCGCCGTCATCGCGTCAGGGCCCTCCGGCAGCCGTGCGTGGTCGTCGGCGATCAGATCGTCCACGAGGGCGAGGATGAGCCCAGCCCGACCCCCGAAATGGTGGCGGACCGAGCCGTGTGGAACGCCCGCTTCCCCTTCGATGGCCCGCACGGTGGCGCCCTTGGCACCCTCCCGAGCAAGGACGGCATACGCGGCCTCAATGAGCCTCACGGAGGTGGACTTCTCCATGCGGAGACTCTAGCGCTAGACTTCCTCTCCAGTTGGAGAAGACGCGCGACGGGAGCCGCAGGTGCAATGCGTCATCGTGGGTGGCGGCGTGGCCGGGTTGGCGTGCGCGGTCGCGACTGAGGCTGCTCTGCCCGAAGCGCGGATCACCCTGCTCGAGCGCGCCTCCGGCTTCGCCCCTGTTGGGGCAGGCATCGTGCTGTGGCCGAACGCCGTTGCGGTTCTTGGTCGCTGGGGCATTTCCACCGGAGCGCTGAGGGCCGTCGGGGCCCCCGCCATCCTTGGTGGAGTCAGGACCTCGGGCGGTCGATGGCTGCGCCAGCTGGGGGCAGAAGAGGTCGAACGGCAGGTCGGCTTCGGAGTCGCACTTCACCGGGCCAGCCTCATCGAGATCCTGCGAGATCGGTTGACGCGCACTCATGTCCATCTCGGGGCCGACGTCACGGCGGTCGATCTGGACGGGACGGTGCACTGGACGCGCGAGGGGGGCGATCACACCCTGCACGCCGATGTGGTGGCTGCGGCGGATGGACTGGCGAGTTCTCTTCGCAGATATCACTGGGGCGTCGAGCCCAGGCCCGCCAGGGTGATCTGCCTCCGTGCTGTCGTCGACGTGCCGACCTCGGAGTTCATCGAGGTGTGGGGCAGAGGGGAGATTGTTGGTCAGGTCCCGATCGGGGGTGGCCGCACCTATGTGTATGCCGCGCGACGGGCCCCATGGGACGGCACCGATCTTGCGTGGGCCCGACATTGGTCCGGCTGGAAGCCTGGGTTACTCGAAGCCGTCGACGCCAACTCGACCGAGCGGCATGTCGGTGAGCTCGCGAGCCTGCCCGTGGTGCGACCGTGGGTCAAGGGGCGCGTCGCCCTTGTCGGTGACGCGGCACACGCGATGTTGCCCTTCCTCGGTCAAGGTGCCTGTCAGGGGATCGAGGACGCCGACGCCCTGGTCCAGGCACTTGCTGCGGGTGCCCCACTCACGGCCTATGAGAAGCGACGGCGAACTCGCGCCGTGATGGTCCACCGCGCCTCCCAACAGGCGTCCTGGGCCGCGATGGCTGACGGCGCGATGGCAACAGCTCGCGATGCCCTGATCCCATTGATCCCGGATCGGGTGTTCATGGCCCAACTCGCCCGAGTGGCAGCCCCGCAGGCAGAGTGGGGCGCGGGACAGTGAATCGTGGGG
>JAKOZM010000372.1 GCA_029779995.1 Actinomycetes bacterium | reverse complement strand
GATCGGCTACGTCACCCCCGACGACGAACACGAGGGCCGCGGCGAGGCGATCCGTAAGGCCCGTGAAGCCGGCCTGGAACAGGCCCGACTCCGCCGCCTTGCCAACCACCGCGCCCAACGAAACACTAAGACCAGCAAGGGGCCCGACGATGTTGTTTGATTCGCCGCGGTTCTCTATCGCAAAGTCAGAAACACCTCAGTACGAACGCGCCAAACGGCAACTCAAAAGACTCCCGATCCGCCTGACCGAACACCTGCCCCAGGACAAGCGGGCTGAAGAACGCGCCCGCATCCGCACCGGGATTGACGCCCGCCTCGCCAGACTTGAAGAACTCATAGACGTTTCCGTCAGCGAACCCCGCCTCATCGGCCACCTCTGCATCCACGGCGCAGCCCTTCCCCCCACCCCGGAGGAAACGAACAGTGAACAGATCGCAGTGCACCTCGTCAAACAACGTCTACATGGCCTCGGGTACACCGTGGACGATGTGCAAACCGACGGAATCGGCTACGACCTGCGTGCCCGCAAAGGCCCAGAACAACGCCTCGTAGAAGTTAAAGGCGTGTGGGGATCGGCCGCCAGCGACGGTGTACGCATGACCGGCAACGAAGTTCTCATGGCCACCCAACACCGCAACGACTACTGGCTGTACATCGTCGACGACTGCGCGAACGGCGGCGCCATCATCGGAATCTACCGCGACCCGATAGGAACGCTCGGAGAGCACATGGTCGGGGAGGCCATCATCCGAGTCCCCGGCAGTGCGCTGAAAGCGACCGACGGACAGGACGACACATGACCCGCATGATTGAACGCTGGTTCCCCTGCAAAGAAGTGTCCGAGAACTCCACCGCAGGGTGGGGGTCCGGGAACACCGAACGGAACCTGTTCACCTGGTTCGCCGCACGCCCCACCGCCCAAGCCAAAGCCGCCGTCATCTGCAGCCTCCTCCCATGGCCCGAAGACGAAACGGAACAGAAACGCCTCCAAGACCTAGTCAGGCAGGCGATGACCGGCCGGTACGTGGCCCGCGATGAACTACGGGCCGAAATCCTGAAAGCCAACCCCGACGGGGCGAGCATCCTGGATCCGTTCTCCGGACGCGGCATGATCCCGTTGGAAGCGGCCCGACTCGGCCTGGAATCCCACGCCGTTGAACTGTCGCCGGTGGCCGTCATTGCATCCCATTTGCTCGCCGACTACCCGTTCCGGGACTGGCGCGGCGAACCGGAACTCCCATTCGGTACCGCAACTGACGGCGACGATGGGCGTCTTGACATGGGTACCGAATCCGCAGCCGACCGCTACTACCGCGACGTGAAAGCCGTACTGGAAGAAGTCGGACGTCGCCACCGAGAATCCATGCAGGAGTTCTACCCGCTGGTAGACGGCAAACAACCCTGGGGCTACCTGTGGGCCGTCACCCTCCCCTGCCAAGAATGCGGACACCGATTCCCGCTCGTCGGCTCCTACAACCTCCGCATGCCCTCAACCAAGAAGGCCACCAAGACACGGGCAGCCTTTGACGACCCCGGGCAGTCCTTCTACATCCAAGTTGACAGTGACACCGGCGAGTTCCACGCGGTCGTCCACGACGGTCCACCGCGCCACACGCCGACGCTGGCCAACCGGGTTGTGGGCGGTAAGAAGGTTCAGGGCAAGTCCGCTACTTGCCCATTCTGCGATCATGTGCACGCAAAGGAAGTGCATCAGCGGCTCATGCAGGACGGAATGGCCGAAGACGCGCTGCTCGTTGTGGCCGAACACGATGACGTCGTTGGGAAACGGTTTCGGGAAGCGACGGATGCCGAGTTGGCCTCTGCTACCTCCGCTGCGACCCTGCTCGCAGATGAGTCAGAATTCTCACCCGTACTTCCCGCGGTCCCGCACGAGGCGATCGCAATTGGCAACAGCGACACGATTCGGCCCAGTGTGTACGGAGCCGACACCTACGGCGACCTCATGATTCCCCGTCAGACACTGTCTTTCATCCGACTCGCTAAGGTCATCGACGGGCTTGCGGATGATCTTCGCTCCGCAGGACTCTCCGACGACTACACCCGAGCGCTAGCGGCGAACGCGGGCGCCCAGTTGGTGAGAAAGGCCAAACGCTCCACCCGAGGAGCGGCCTTGGAGCCTTCGACTAGAAAGGTAGGGCACATCTACGTCAATGAATCGACAATCGCGTTCAGTTACGACAACTTCGAGTCCGGTATCGGTACAGGCCCTGGAACGTGGGACTCGATGATCTCTGGCGCCGCAGGCGGCCTCGCAACCCTCCACAATGCTCTGGATGGGATCGTCGGGTACCCAACTGCTGTGATCGCCGGGTCGGCTACAGCCCTACCGTTACCCGATCATTCTGTGGCAAGTGTGGTCTCGGACCCGCCTTACGACGAGATGATCGCTTACGCCGACGCGTCTGACCTGTTCTACGTCTGGCTGAAACGCGCCCTACATTCGTCATGGCCTGAGATGGCACTAACCGCTGACGAGCACGACACCCAGGACAAGTCCCAGGAAATCATTGTCAAGCGGTTCCGAGCCAAGACAAAGACGGAGAAGCGAGACCACCGGACACGCGAGCACTACGACTCGCTGATTTCGCAGGCTTTCGCCGAGATGCGGCGTGTGGTCCGCAACGACGGTGTCGTAACCATTGTGTTTGGCTCGGGCGACCCGGAGGTATGGCAACGACTGCTGGGCGCCATCTCCGGGGCTGGTCTGGTGTTGACGGGTTCCTGGCCCGCAAACACGGAGGCTGGCGGGCAGCAGGGTGCTGCGAACATCAAGACAACGCTGACCATGGCGTGCCGACCTGCAGCCTCAGGCCGACCAGAAGGGTTGAAGGCCCAGGTGGAGGGTGAGGTTCGCGCTGAGGTGGCGACTCGCGTTGACCTGTGGGAGCGATCTGGTCTGGCACCGACTGACATGTTGATGGCGTCGGCTGGCCCTGCGATGGAGGTCGTGGGCAGGTACTCGCAGGTCGTTGACGTGTACGGCGAACCGGTTGACCCAGGGGACTTCTTAGTGATTGCTCGCCGGGCGGTGCGGGAGAACGCCCATATTGAGATTGACCATCATCCGTTGGACACGTTTGATTCCCGGACAAGATTCGCACTCTGGTGGGTGAGGTTGTTCGGCAAGGACGAGACGGCGAAGAGTGAACTGCGATGGCAGACCCTCGCCGACGAATTGGACCTGTCACAAGTCCGCGATTTGGTTCCGGACACAAGCAAAGGTGTCAGGTTCACGACGGCGGCGAAGACACGGTTTGAGGTGACGCCGGATTCGCCGGTGATTGACGTGGCGATGGCGATGGCGAAGGCGTGGACTGATGGCGCGGCAGGCGTAGGCCAGGTGCTGGCTGCTGCGGATAAGGAGTCCGACCCGTACTTGTGGGCGGCCGTGACGTACCTCGCGGACCGGCTGCCTGACTCCGACCCGGACGCCATCGCGTTCACCGGGATTGTGCGAGCCAGGAACGCTGTGGTCGGGGCGGCGAGGGGAGTTCACGTGGCCGAGGAGAGGCAGCGACTCGCTGACGCTCAGCCGACTCTGGACTTCTCCGGTGAGGGGTAGTCGCCGCCGATGATAGACGCGGAACTGCATGTGTACCGAGATACCGAACCGTGGCGAGGGCAAGAATGCCCTTTAGTTCGCGGCAAAGATAGGGACCTGTGATGAGTGTGCCGAAGTGGTGGGAACGCCTCCAGTTGCGTCCGGAGATTGTGGACGCGGACGGGCGCATTGACGACGTGCAAATGTCCCTCGGTGAGGCCGTGCATACGACGAAGGGCGCGGCTCCGGTGCCGTACGCCGATGCGGACTACTACGGGCAGATCACCGAACCCACAGCGCGTCTCACCGCGCTGCTCGCCGACATTGCGGTGCGGCTCGGTGGGGGTGCCGACTACACCAAAGCCGGGGCGTTGACCCGCCTGAATCAGGGCATGGGCGGCGGTAAGTCTCACGCGCTGATCGGGGCGTGGCACCTCGCCGCGCACCCGCAGGAGTTCCTCACCACCGACATCGGCCGGGCTGTGCGTAACACGGCGGAGGAGAAGGTGGGCCACGGGCTACCGGGCAACCTAGGCGACCCGATCGTCGTGGTCCTGGACTTGGATAACTCCACCCCCGGTGTGGGCCGGAAAGAGGTGGACGGACCCGATGCGACCACCCTCCACGAGAAGTTCTTGTGGCGTCTGTTCGCCGGGGACGCGAACCTGTTCAACCAGTACCGCGAACATTGGGGTTCCAAGGCGGAAATCAAGGAAGCCCTGGCCCTGCAGAACCGCCCCGTGCTGGTCGTGGTGGACGAGATCATGGACTACGTGGGGATAGGGCTAACCGGTGCGAACGACCCGACCCTCGCGGCGCAGGACATGTTGTTCCTGAGGGAGTTGCTGGACAGCATCAACGATGTGCCGAACGCGGCGATGCTCGTCGCGATGATTGACCCTGAGAAGGACCGGATCGCCCTGCAACCAGACGGCAAGCAGCGGCAAGCCGACCTGAACAGCCTGCTGGACCGGAACGGCTCCTCGGCAACAGTGAACGATGACACTGACTTCTCCGCGATCCTGAAACGCCGCCTGTTCACAGCCGCGCCCGCGGCCAACGACGCCACCGCCGTGGCGAACTCCTACCGGACTGTAATGGCCGACCCGGGGTGGGCGAAGGTGTTTGACCGGCTGGACGCGCCGTGGACCCAGGCGTGGGACAAAGAAGTCGCCCGGTCGTTCCCGTTCCACCCCCAGTTGATGCACCTAGCGGAGCAGGAATGGGCGAAGAAGTCCGGCTACCAGAACGTGCGCTCCACTATCCGCGTGTTCGCTGCGACCGTGCACGCCCTGCAGCAGCGCGGCGTGTCTGGGGGTTGGGTGCCGTTACTGATCGGCCCTGGGGACCTGCCGCTGTCCAACAACGAGGTACGCGAGGCGATCCTCGGCTCCGGGCTCATCTCTGACACGAGCCTGGAAGCGAACTACCGGTCCATCATTCAAGGCGACATCACTAACACCGACGCCTCGGATGAGGCTGCCGGGCAAGCCCGTCGGCTGGACCGCACCGACACTGCGAAGGAACCGTGGGGGGACGCGAACCCATACGCGCACGAACGGGCCGCCACCATGATCGCCGTTGCCAGCCTGATGCCACGCGGTCAAGGACGCCGCGGCGCATCCCAACCCGAGATCAAAGTCGCATCCGCGATCACCTCCGGCATCTACACGGTCGGTGACGCGGACGGTGTACTGGACCGGCTCACCGACATCAACAGTGAACGCTCCATGACCTCCGCGGAGAAGATTGACGGCGTCGGCGGGCAGCCACCCCGCTACTACCTGAACCCGGAAACGGGCGCGAAAGTCATCTACCGGCAGCACCGGCAGGCCGTCACAGCGCAGGACCGCGACGACATCCTCGCCTCCGAGGCACAGGAAATCGCCCGGACCGGTCCGTTTGACGTTGTCGTCTTCGCCGACTCCGACCGGTCACTGCCCAGCGACTCCGACCGACGTGACAAGGCCGTTGAATTCCTGACGGCCGCCGGCGTGGACGATGCGCGACGCAACCGGCTCGTCATTCTGGACCCCGCCGGTTTCTCGCTACGCAACGGCATGGACGCCGCCACGAAGAGCGCGGTGGAAGCCGTCAGCGGCATCGGGGACCACGCCGCCACCGTCACATGGGCTTCCTCCGCCGTGTACGCGGTAGTGAACACCCAGCGTCGTCGCCAGGCCCGTGAGGCGGCAAGCGACTACCTCGCGTGGCTTCGCACGTTCACCTCACCGGAACTGCAAGGCAACCAGGTCGCCCGGGACACGGCGAAAGCCGAGAAGGACAAGGCCAAGGCCGACCTGGACAAGAACCTCAAACGGGCGTTCCAGCACATCCTGTACGTCTCCCAACCCACACCCGACACCCCCAAGAAGATTGAAGAAATCACCCTGGACCAGGACACCCTCACATCCCTGGACGGCACCATCGTGTGGAAGGAACTCGCCGAAAAGGGCAAAGCGTTTGAGGCGTCACGCTTTGACGTGAAAGCCCTGCAACGGAACCTGAGAGACAACGACTACAACAAGCCTCTCCGAGAGATACGTGACGCGTTCTACCAAACCCCACGCCTGCCCCTGCTACCGAACACGTACGACCTGCTCCAGCGCACCATCTACAACGCCGTGATCGCCGGGGAACTCCGACTCGTCAACGCCGACGGCACGGACGTACGCATTGACGAACCCAGCCAGATCAACCTCGTCAGCGAAGGACTACGCCTCGCCAAGCCCAAACCTGCCGAACCGTGCGCCAAGTGCGGACGTGAGGATTGTGACGGCACGTGCCCTGATGCTCCACAACCCGGTCAGCCCTGCAAGATCTGCGGCAAGACCGACTGCGACGGCTCCTGCACGAAGAAGCCACCGATCACGCCGCCAGCCCAGACGTCCGAGGTGAAACTCTCACGCATCGGCACCGTTGACGCCACGAACCGCGAACCCCTCATAGACGTACTCCAAGCCTTACTGGACGCGGTGATGGACGAGAAAGTCACCTACCTGCAAACCACGATCCACATGATCACGGAAGGGTCCGCAGGAGACGACATTGAGGCAGTCGCACGCGCCGCAGGCATCGCCGTGACGGTGAAGCCAAAGCAGGGTTAGCGAGCGGGGGATCGTCGGTATGCCAAGCAACGCACTGTCGCCGAACGTCATGGTCGCAATGCATATGCACGCCCAGCCCGGGGTCTACGCGCTGCTACTCGGCTCCGGCGTGTCCACCGGCGCTGGGATGCCCACTGGATGGGGGGTCGTCAAAGAACTCATCCGCCGCGTCGCTGCGGCTGCCGACCCGGAGAATGAGGCAGCCGGGGATGATGCAGCCAAAGACCCGGAGAAGTGGTGGGCCGACCACCACGACACAGCACTTGGCTACTCGGGACTCCTGGAAACCCTCGGCGCTACCCCGGCGGTCCGCCAGAACCTCCTACAGGGATTCTTTGAACCTAGCGCCGAAGAACGAGCCGAAGGCATCAAGATACCCAGCAAGGCGCACACGGCGATCGCGGAACTCGTCAAAGCCGGCTACGTCAAAGTGATCCTCACGACGAACTTTGACCGGCTAACGGAACAGGCCCTGGACGAGATCGGCGTCCCCGCCCAGGTCATCAGCCGACCAGATGGGGTCGCCGGAATGCAACCCCTCGCACACGCTCACGCAACCGTGATCAAGATCCACGGCGACTACCTTGACCTTGGCACCCGAAACACGGTTGACGAACTCAGCGACTACCCGCCCGAATGGACGAGACTACTGGGGCAGGTGTTTGACGACTACGGCCTCGTCATCTCCGGCTGGTCCGGCGAATGGGACAGAGCCCTCGTTAAAGCAATGGAGGCAAGCCCCAACCGCCGCTACCCGCTCTACTGGGACAAGCGCAGCAGCAAAGGATCCACCGCTCAGCAGATCCTGTCTAGCCGGCAAGGTCAGACCATTGACAACCCCAGCGCCGACGAGATGTTTGGCGAACTCCTCGCAAGCCTGGACGCGCTGGAACGGCTAGCCGCCCCACCGCTCACAACAGCGATGGCCGTCGCCCGACTGAAGCAGTACCTACCCGACCCGGTGCGCCGCATTGACCTCTACGACCTAGTAATGGGTGCCGCGGACGAACTGGCAGCGCGGATAGCCCAACAGTCGGTCCATATCCCCGGCCTCACCGTGGAGCAGATGCAACTCATCTGGCAGCAACACCTGGCGGACACCTCCACGCTGGCGGCACTTGTCACGGTGGGCGTTTGGCACGATCAAGACGGGACTCACGACCAACTCTGGCTGGATGTTCTGACCCGTCTAGTCAACGCGTCCCGGGACACGCAGACAACCACGCAGGAACTCCTGACCAATGCACGCCTCTGGCCGGCACTCCTCGTATTTGCCTCCGCTGGCATCGCCGCCACACAGCGAGGTCGTGACTCCTTGCTCATCAAGATGGCCACCTCAGCACAGCGGGAGAGACTCAACACCAGGCGAACCACGGCTGTTGAGTTGCTCCACCCGGAATACCTGATCCACAGAGACCTTGTTCCCGATGCGCCGAAGGGCCAGCGATGGCTATACCCGGCCAGCCACCAGTTGCTGACCACCCTCGGGGACCTGTTTGACAACCTCATCCCTGGCCAAGACGAATTCAAACGGGCATTCCACGGTTGGGAATACCGGCTGAGCCTCATCCTGAGCCGGTTGGGCAATCCTGACCGACGAGCACGGCTCTACAGCGGCGAGTACCTCATCGCCTTTGAGTGGTCTGACAGGGAACCCCCGGAGACACAGACTGAGTTTGGCCAATCGGTCCACAACGACCCCGACTCACTCTGGCTTGAGTACCTGGGTACTGAGAATCCTGACGAGTACCTGCAAGAACACGCGCAGAACCTAAGGCCGTACATCAAGCATTTCTGATTCGCCAGCGTCGCCGTGGGATTTCCAGCCGCAATCTATGGGATTTGCTTTCGGACACCCCTGCAAACCTCCTGATCAGAGGGTTCCGCAAACAGCCCACCACGGGCTAGTTGCGAAACTGGCCCGGTAGCAGTTGCGAAACCTCCCTCCGGGGAGGCTTTCGTGTTTCTGGGGGTCGTGGTGCCGACGGCGGCAGCGTCTCCGGGCGACGGCGCCGCTTTCCGGTTCAAAGTTCCGCATCGTGACGGTGACTCTGCGTAAGTTTGATCCTCTGCGTGACCGATATCAACCGCTATGTTCGCTTTGTGGGGGTCAGAACTCCGCAGGATCCCCTGCGCGGGACCCGTTCGTGCGGAACTTTGAACCACCCGTCCCATTGCCGCCGCAGGTGCGGATAGGTCGATGCGCGCGTCCGGGCAGGGCCAGCACGGACCACAAACCCGGCGATTCCGCCCGTTCTTGATCTAGCCTCTCCCCATGACTGCCACCGCGGCGACGCGCGCCTCGATCGAGGCATCCTCAGCCCATCTGCCCCTGTCCGACACTGCCGACTTCGCCGACGCCGAACGGGGGTTCATCGCTCGCAGTGAGCACCGGCAGATCGCGAGCTTCGACAGCAGCGGTCGAATCGTCTGGGACCTCGACGCCTACCGCTTCCTCGACGCCCCCTGCCCGGACACCGCCCATCCGAGCCTGTGGCGGCAGGGCCAGCTCCTGATCAAGGACGGCCTCTTCGAAGTGGTTCCGGGGATCTACCAGGTGCGTGGATACGACCTGTCGGTGATCTCATTCATCGAGACCGACAGTGGCGTGGTTGTGGTCGACCCGCTCATCAGCATCGAGACCGCCGCGGCGGCCTTCGCCCTGTACCGGGAACACCGCGGCGAGCGGCCAGTCCAGGCCATGATCTACACGCATTCCCACGCCGACCACTTCGGCGGGGCGGGCGGCATCATCCGTGCCGACGAGGGAGTGACCGTCATCGCTCCTGAGGGGTTCCTGGAGCACGCCGTCTCCGAGAACATCTTCGCTGGGACCGCTATGACCCGTCGCGCCGGCTACATGTACGGCAGCGCCCTGCAGCGCAGCCCGGAAGGCCAGATCGGTGCCGGCTTGGGTCAGACCACCTCGACCGGAGAGGTGAGCCTGATCCCACCGACGGTGTCGATCGGGCATACCGGCGAAGAGGTGATGATCGATGGCAGGCGCTTCGTGTTCCAGCTGACGCCGGGCACCGAGGCGCCCGCGGAGCTCAACTTCTACCTGCCCCAGTCCCGGGCCCTGTGCACCGCCGAGAACACCTCCCACACGCTGCACAACATCGTGACCTTGCGCGGCGCGCAGGTCCGCGATGCCCGCGCGTGGGCCGACTACCTCACCGAGACCATTGCGCTCTTCGGTGACGAAACCGATGTGGTGTTCGCCTCCCACCACTGGCCCACGTGGGGGCACGACCGGGCTGTCGACTTCCTGTCCACACAGCGCGACCTCTACTCGTATCTCCACGACCAAACGCTGCGGATGATCAATCAGGGATTCACCGGACCGGAGATCGCGGAGCAGCTGTCGGTGCCACCGGCACTTGAGGCGGCCTGGCACACGCACGGCTACTACGGCTCCTTCAGCCACAACGTGAAAGGGGTGTACCAGCGCTACCTCGGCTGGTACGACGGCAATCCCGCGAACCTGTGGCAACATCCACCGCAGGCGAGGGCAGGCCGTTATCTGGGCGCCATGGGTGGTCTTGCGCAGGCGCTGGCCGTCGCGGCGGAAGCGTTCGAGCAGGGCGATTACCGATGGGCTGCCGAGGTCCTGAATCACATCCTCTTCGTGCAGCCCGACCACGCCGAGGCCCGCGAGCTGCAGGCTGAAACCTTCACACAGCTCGCTTACGGCTGCGAGAACGGCACCTGGCGCAACGTCTACCTGGCTGGTGCCCACGAGCTTCGTCACGGCGTGTTCGGCACCCCGGTGTCTGCGGCCGGTCTGGTGTGGGGGCTGACGGTCGAGCAGGTGTTCTCGAGCATGGCCGTTCGCGTCGACGGACCCGCGGCCTGGGACCGGCACGTCCGCATCGGATGGGTCTTCACCGACACCGAGCAGTCAATCCTGATGGAACTGCGCAACGGCACGCTCATCTTCTACCCGACCGAAAGCCTGCCGGCGAACATCACCACGTTCACCCTGGACCGTCGCACCTTGATCGGACTGGTCGTGGCCACCGTGGACCTGCCCAAAGCCCTGGGTGACGGACGCGTCAGTGTCACGGGGGATCCCAGCGACTTGGCCGCCCTGATGTCGGTGCTGGCCCCCGTCGATCCCGACTTCCCCATCGTCACCGCCTGACTGTGGGCACCTGACTGCCCCGTGTGACGTGCATTACACGACTGTTTCAGATGCAGAACCCCGGGCAGTAGCAGTCCGTTGCCCCGAGTGGGCCGCCGCCCGCACGTGCATCCACGTGCGTATTCGAAGCTGTGCAACCAAGGAGTACTTATGTCTAGCAACACCATGTCCACGAACAACGTCACCACCCCCCGTCACGAGGACAACCACCCCGCGCGTCGGCTCACCACCGAGACGAAGGCCTCGCACAAGACCACTGAGTTGATCGCCTACGTGGTCACCGTGATCGCCGTGCTCATCGCCTCCGCCGTGTCCGACGAGGGCAGCGACTTCGGTCCGCGCACCGCGTGGTTCTTCGTCACGCTGCTCACCATCGGTTACCTGGTCAGCCGCGGGCTGGCCAAGTCCGGCAGCCGCGACTCGTACGACGCCGACAACCGGTAATTCCTCTGTGCGACGCCGCCCCGGCAATACCCGGGGCGGCGTCGCCGTCTGGCGCGAAAGGATCCACCATGTTCTTCTTCTTCAGCAACCGGCTGGGATGCGGCACATCCCTGCTCATCTCATTGGCCATCAGCGCTCTTCTGCTGCTCGTCTTCCTGGTCTAGTGCGGAGTGCCGCCAAGTTCCCTACACAAGCGGCGAATTGCAGGCGCTTCGGATTTGAGCGGGGAGTAGCGGCAGCTCGCTGACCGGTGTGGCGTGTCGGTCGGGGTGATGGGGCAGGGGTCCTGCCAGTGTCGGTTTCGACGAAGATCCCTCGACCGGGAGGACCCCTGTGGAAACCGACCCTACTCGAATCTGTCAGCTGCTGGTGGGCCTGCCTGAGGTGCACGTGCTGGGCGTGGAGGC
>JAKOZM010000355.1 GCA_029779995.1 Actinomycetes bacterium | reverse complement strand
GCACTTGTTGCGGTGACACGCCGTGCGAAATCGCACCTTCTGCCCAATGGCGCGGATGTTGCCAATCAGGCATTGCCGGCCTTGACATTTCGGAAGGCTCGCGTTCGCCTTGCCGCGAATCCCGCTTCCAAAGGGGCCGGGGGCCTAACCTACCGACATGGCGCCTCCATCAGATTCCGACCAGGGACTGCGTGGACTCGTCCGCCGGGCTGCAGGCGGCGCCCGGGACGCTGCCGACAGCGCGTTTGACGCAACGGTCGGTCGGGTCGGGCACACAGTCGGTGAAGCTGCTCTGGACGCGACCAACGCAACCGCCCAGCAGGTGATCGAGGAACTCGAGCCCTACCTCATCGAGGAGGCGATCCCGCGTATCGTCGCGGGCATCACGCCCTACCTGACCGGCGAGGTCGTCCCGGAGGTCCTCGCGGGCATCAACGACCATCTCACAACGGTCACGATCCCTGAGGTGGTGGATGGGGTGACCGGCCACCTGGTGTCGGTGACCGTGCCTGAGGTGGTCGAAGGAGTCACCCCGCGACTCGTGGACGACCTGCTGCCACGCCTGCTCACCGATCTGCAGCCCTATCTCGAGAAGCAACTGGTCCCCCAGATCGTGGATGGATTGACGCCATATCTGGAGCAGTCGATCGCTCCGGCGCTCATCACGGCGCTGATGCCCCAGATCCGCGACGAAGTGGCACCGGACCTGCTTGAAGCTCTGATGCCAAGCATCGAGACCGACATCGCACCACAGCTGGTCGATGCATTGATGCCGAAACTCAGCCAGGAGATCGCACCCCAGCTCATCGACGCGTTGATGCCCCAAATCATCGACCAGGTGGCACCGCAATTGATCACGGCCCTGATGCCGCAGATCCGCGACGAAGTTGCACCGCAACTGATCGATGCCCTGATGCCAAAGATCCGCGACGAAGTGGCACCCGACCTACTCGAAGCTCTGATGCCAAGCATCGAGACCGACATCGCACCCCAACTGGTCGACGCGCTCATGCCGAAACTCAGCCAGGACATCGCTCCCCAGCTCATCGACGCCTTGATGCCGCAAATCACCGAGCAGGTCGCGCCCCAGCTCATCGACGGACTCATGCCAAAGATCCGCGACGAAGTGGCACCCGACCTACTCGAAGCGCTGATGCCCCGCATCGAGACCGACATCGCACCCCAACTGGTCGACGCGCTCATGCCCAAGATCCGCCAAGAGATCGTGCCACAGATCTTGGACGACATCGTGGACGACCCTCGTATTCGCGACCTCATCCGCGAACAGAGTCAGGGCCTGTTCTTGGACACCCTCGAGGGCTTCCGCGGGAAATTGGCTGATGTGGACTCCCTGCTGGACAGGACGGCACGAAAGTTGCTACGACGTCCGCCCCGACCACGCGCGGACACGGGCCTGCAACTCGTGATGGCAGAAATGCCCGAAGAGGAGACGACGCCTGTCCGTCTGGCATTCGACGATCTGGCCCAACAACGGGCCATCTGGCGATCCCTTCCGGCACCGCCTGCACCGCCGGGTCGAGATTTCACCTACGCGGGCGCGGCCACCCGCCTGCTCGGCTTGGGCATCGACCTACTGGTCGTGGGCTACCTCAACACCGTGCTCTTCTCGACCATTGGCGGCCTGCTGGATACGCTGTTCGACGGCTCGCCGCCGGCATGGCTGACTCTCACCCTGCTAGCACTGGCGGCGGCAGTCATTCCAACGTACCTGGCGACCTGCTACTGGGCTCTGGGCCGATCGCTCGGGATGGGCATCGTTGGCATCCGCGTGTGCACCGCGGACGGTCGACGGCCTGGCCTGATCAGGGCCATAGTGCGAGGCTGGGCCGGGATGATCCTGTTGGTCTTCTGGCTATTCACGGGCATAGTCTCCGTCTTCGATGCCAAGAGACGAAGTCTGCTGGACATGCTGATCCACACCGAGGTGCGTTATCAAGTCCCAGAGCATCAGCAGCGCCGCCACGTCCGCGACGCGATCCACGAGCAACGCGACGGGGCCAGCCAGTAGGCGGGTTCAATTGCAGGATGTCGGCGCAGACGCAACCATTCGTCATTCCGGCAACACGCCGAACCGATGCCCGCGAGAGACCGGCAGCCCGGCCAGAGCCGCCGCCTCGGCCATAGGCGCTGCCCATAGACTGCCGTGCGTGACCCTCGCCTCGTACCTCACGTTTGTCACCGTCGCCCTTGTTGTGGTGCTCATGCCCGGCGCCGACTTTGTGATCACGATGCGCAACACGCTGGCCGGCGGCAAGGGTCAGGGGTGGGCGACCGCATTTGGCATTTCGGTGGCCTGCGCGGTACAGGGTGTGCTCGCGGTCATCGGACTCGGTGCGATCATCGTCGCCAGCCAACCGCTGTTCCGGGCCATCTCCTGGGCTGGTGTGGCGTATCTGGCGTTCCTGGCGTTACAAGCGGCGCGCAGTTCCCTGCGTGGTGAGTATTCCTCGACCGAAACCGTGCCCACGAGCACTGCCACCGGGTTCCGGCAAGGTTTCCTGTCCAACATCACCAACCCGAAGGTGCTGGTCTTCTATCTGGCCGTATTGCCGCACTTCCTGGGTGACGGCCTCACGTGGACAGCCGTCCCGCTCGCACTGACTCACGCGGTCCTGGCCTTGATCTATCTCATGGTGATCGCTGCCCTGATCGCCCGGGCGGCCGCCTGGCTACAGCGTCGTCGAGTTCGACGCGCGCTCGACGCCGCCACTGCGACTGTCCTGGGCATCTTCAGCCTGTCACTGGCCAAAGCTCAACTCTGATGTACGGACTGGGAACCGCCATCAACGTGGCGGCCATCCTCGTGGGCGCCACGATTGGCGTCCTACTGGGCCACCGGCTGCCCCAGCGCACCCGCGACACCGTCACTGATGCGCTTGGTCTGGTGACGCTGGTGATCGGTGGCCTCAACGTGGTCGCCCTGCGCGACGATACGTTCGTCTCTGCGGTGGGTAGTGGGGTCACGTTGCTCGTTGTCCTCGGGGCCTTACTGATCGGCGGCATCACGGGTTCCCTGTTGCAGATCGAGACCCGCCTCGAACAACTCGGTGGGTGGCTGCAGGCCCGCCTGTCCGGTGATGGCGGCGCCGATCGCGCTCAGTTCGTCGAAGGGTTCGTCGACTCGTCCCTGATCTTCTGCATCGGCCCGCTGGCGGTATTGGGTGCCCTCTCCGATGGCCTGGGGCAGGGCATCGACGAACTTGCGCTGAAGTCCAGTCTCGACGGTTTCGCAGCGATTGCCTTCGCTGCATCGCTGGGGTGGGGGGTAGCGGCCTCCGCCCTGAGCGTGGGGGTGTGGCAGGGTCTGCTGACCGTGCTCGCGGTGATCCTCGGTTCAGTTCTGTCCCCCGCGCTCGTCGCTGCGATCACTGCCACCGGCGGCGTCCTGCTGCTCGGCGTGGGGCTGCGCCTGCTCAACATCAAGGCCGTGCCCGTAGGCGACATGCTGCCCGCGCTGATCGTCGCCCCGATCCTCACGGCCGTGATCGCCGCCTTCTGAAGCTCAGACGTCGCTGATGGCAACCCGCAGGCCCAACGCCACCAGCACCGTGCCGCTGAGATACTCCAGTCGCCGACGGATCCGGGTCTGGGAGAACCAGGCACTCGCCCGCCCCACCAACGCCGCGAACGCCAGGTACAACGGCAGTTCGATCATCACTTGGATGACACCCAGCGCCGCCGCGGAGCGGAATGTCAGGGCGTCAGCGGGCAAGAACTGCGGGTAGAACGCGAAGAGAAACACCGCCGCCTTGGGGTTGGCCAACTGCACGAGCACCCCCTGCCCGAAAGCCGTGTGCCCTGGGCTGGGAGGGCTGGCCAGTGGGTCTACCTCGACGCCACCGCGCAGTCGCCAGCCGCTGCGGATGGCTCGGACACCCAAGTAGATCAGGAACAGTGCACCCACAACGCGCCACACAAGGAAGGCCGTCTGCGATGCGGTGACCAGCGTGGCAAGACCCAGGCCGACGGCCAGTGCCCACAGAAACAGGCCAGCCTCCAGCCCGAGGACCGTGGGCACAGCTGCCCGGAAGCCATGCAACCCGGCACGGCGCAGCAGCAGTGCGATCGCCGGACCGGGCGTCGCGGCGATGACCAGTACCGTCAGCACGAACGCAGGCAGATTCAGCGACTCCACCCTGGCATCCTGTCGCACTCACAGCGGCCGGCCGATCACCGCCCAGCACGGACCTCAGGCGCGCAGCGCCTCGGCCATCTCCTCAAACTCAGCCAGAACGAGGCCCATGTCCTCTTGGGTGTGAGCCAGCGACACCAGCCACTGCTCATCCAGCCCTGGAGGCGTCAGGATTCCCCGGTTCAAGCCCCACAACCAACTCAACTCAGCGATGCCGAAATCGGTGCGCTTGTAATCGCGGTAGTTGCGCACCGGAGTGGTGGCCCACGTGACAGCGCCCTTGACACCGAAACCGACGGTCTGCGCGGGAAGGTCAAAGCGGGCGATGATCTCGTCCAGCGCGTCGAGGGCACCATTGTTGATGTCCTCGGCGTGCTGCAGGGCTTCCCTGGTGCAGATGTCGTCGACGGCGGCCGCCGCGGCCATCGTCAAGGGGTTGCCGTTGTACGTGCCGAAGTGCCACATCCGACCACTGGTGATCGTGTCCATGACGTCCTTGCGACCGCCGAATGCGGCCAACGGCAGCCCACCGCCGATGCTCTTGGCCAAGGTCACCAGGTCCGGCTTCACGCCCAGGCGCTCAGAGGCGCCACCGTAGCCAGCGGTGAGACCCGTCTTGACCTCGTCGAAGACCAGCAGGGCGCCGTGCTTGTCACAGGCCTCGCGGACCCCAGCGAGGTAGCCGGCGTCGGGAACGACGATGCCGATGTTCTCCAGGACCGGCTCCATCACGACCGCCGCGATCTCGTCGGAGTGGGCGCTCAGGATGGCGTCCAGCCCCTCGAGATCGTTGTAAGCCACCACGTGGACGATGCCGGCCTCGACCTCGAAGGGCACCACGGGCACCGGGGCGTTTTCTGGGCCAGCCTCCGCGATGTCCGGCTTGACCGACACGGACAGCGCGTCGTAACCCCCGTGATACCCGCCCTCGATCTTGACGATGCCCCGCTTGCCCGTGAATGCGCGCGCTGCCTTCACCGCATACATGTCGGCCTCGGTGCCGGAGTTGGCGAAGCGCACCTGCTCGATCTGGAACCGGCGCTGGTAGCGCTCAGCGATGTCTGTGGTGCTCGGCGACGGTGTGACGAACAGCGTGCCCGTGTCGAGGGCCTTGGTCACATACTCGACGACCGTCGGATTGAGGTGGCCGACCAGCATCGCCCCGAAGCCCATGGACAGATCCAGAACGTCGCGACCATCGACATCCTTGAGCCATGCTCCCTTGGCGGACTCGATGGCGATGGGGTGTGGGTCCCAATGCTGGAAGGAGGAAGCCACGCCCAGCGGCATGGGCACGCTGGCCCGCGCATGATGTGCTGCCGAGCCCGGAGTGGCCTCGGTGAAACGCTGCCACTCCCGCTCCATCAGGGCAGCGACCCGGGCTTCGTCGAGAGGCGTCGAGGAAGCGGGGATCGTGCGCCGGGTGGCAGGATCATTGGGCGGGAAGGCGTCAGTCATCGGTTCTCCTGCAAAGACAGTAGGT
>JAKOZM010000346.1 GCA_029779995.1 Actinomycetes bacterium | reverse complement strand
GATGGACCCCGGGGTGGCCTCCAACGGTTTGGTGGCACCCATCATCTGCCGCCACGCCGCGATGGCATCCGGGCCCTCGATGACTCCAGCGACCAGCGGTCCGGAGGTGATGAAGTCCACGAGCTCGGCGAAGAACGGCTTACCCTCGTGCTCCGCGTAGTGCGCCTGCGCGGTCGCTGCATCAAGGGTGCGCAGTTCCAGCGCCACCAGTCGGTAGCCCTTGCGCTCGATGCGCGAGATCACCTCGCCGACGAGGTTGCGCTCGACGCCGTCGGGTTTGACCAGGATCAGGGTTCGTTCGTTCGCCATGTGTTCAGGGTACGGGCGAGCCCGACGGACCCCGGGGCGAGGCTGGCTTGTCTTCACGCACTGCGAACAAATCCCCTGCTCAGCCCGGACCGCCCGCTGCCCGGGCGGCGTCGGCGGCGTCGGCCTTGCGTCCGTAGTACACGGCCACCACCCACAGTCCCGCGAAGATCAGTGCCAGCGGCACCGCGATCGGGACGAAGAAACTGGCCAGGACGGACACCACCTGGGTGGCGCTGCCCACCACGATGTCGCCGCGCCGTACGGTCACAGAGCCAACCAGCGCCATGACCGTGAGCACCCCGGCCACCCAGCCACCAACCCCCGGACGCAAAGCGGCGGCCACCGGGATCGCAAGGGCAAACACCATCGCCTGGAAGATCAGAGTGGCGGCGCCGATCACCCTCATGCCCGGGCCGCCCAACTGCGGGCCATCCCCGCGGTGACCACCGAACCGGTCGCCAGCACACACCCGGTGGGTCCGGCGAGTTCACGTGCGCGCACCATCGCGTGATCAAAATCGTCAATCTGGTGCACGGAGTCGCTGACAGCGCGCGCGGCCTGCGCGAGCTCATCGGCAGGCAGCGCGCGGGGCGAGTCATTGACGGTGGCCACGATCTCGTCGGACACCAGCCCCACTGAGGCCAGCATGGGTGTCACGTCCTTGTCCGCCAGCATGGCGACCACGGTGACGAGCCGGTCGAAGGTGAACGACTCGGCCACCGCCACCACAGTTGCCAACATCCCGTGCGGGTTGTGGGCGGCATCGGCCAGGGTGAGCGGGTGCCGGCCGATCACCTCGAGGCGCCCCGGCGAATGGACGCTGCCCAGCGCCTCGGCAACCGTCTCTTCGTCGGGCAGCCTGCCCAGCAGTGCGTAGACCGCCGCCAGCGCCAGGGCCGCGTTGTCGGCCTGATGCCGGCCGTGCAGCGACAGGAACATCTCCTCGAACAGCCGGTCAGCCACCCGGATGGTCACTGACTGCCCACCGACCGCCAGACCCCTGGAGATCAGCTCGTAGTCCACGCCCGGCAGCAGCACCCGGGCCTGGGCATCGTCGGCGGCCTGCATCAGTACCGCCAGTGCCACGGGATCCTGCTCGGCCAGCACAACGGTCGCGCCCGGTTTGATGATGCCGGCCTTCTCCCCTGCGATCAACGTCAGCGTGTCACCGAGATAGTCCACGTGGTCCATCCCGATCGGGGTGATCACGGCCACGTCCGCGCGGTTGACGTTGGTGGCATCCCAGCGCCCGCCCATACCGGTTTCCACCACGGCCACATCCACGGGAGCGTCGGCGAACGCCGCGTACCCCATACCCGTGATCACCTCGAACATGGTCATCGGCGGCCCACCCGCCGCCACGGATCGCTCGTCGACCATGTCGAGGTAGGGCTCGACCTGGCGGTAGACATCCACGAATTGGTCGGTAGGCAGCGGTTCGCCGTCGACCTGTAGCCGCTCGGTGAGGTCACGAAGCGCCGGCGACGTCATCAGCCCGGTTCGTAGACCGCTGGTGCGCAGAATCTGTTCGATGATCCGGCAGACGCTGGTCTTGCCGTTGGTCCCGGCGACGTGGATCACCGGCGACGTCAACTGTGGGTCGGCCAGCAGATCGCACAGCAGCGTGATCCGCTCAAGGTCGGGGGCGATCCGGTTCTCCGGCCAGCGGGACAGCAGCGACCGCTCAACCGCGTCGTACTCCCCGTGGCGGGATGTGTTTGTCACCCCGTCAGGCTACGCGGTCCCTGCCGCAGGCAAGTGCACGTGCTTGGCTGACGATCTGACAGCAGGTGCAGGCGCGGTGCGTCCGCCTGCACCACCACCGCACCCGGCGCCGAGCAACCGCGGCTGCCCAGGGTCGCAACCGGGACGAATAAACTGCTGAATCATGAACACCCCGCGGATACCCGAGCGCCCCAGCGTGGATGGCCTCGACGGCAAGTGGGCCTCCCAGTGGCAGGCCCAGCAGATCTACGCCTTCGATCGCAGCCGCACCCGCGAGCAGGTGTACAGCATCGACACGCCACCGCCGACCGTCAGCGGTTCGCTGCACGTCGGGCACGTGTTCAGCTACACCCACACCGACTGCATCGCCCGCTACAAGCGGATGGGCGGCCTGGAGGTCTTCTACCCGATGGGCTGGGATGACAACGGCCTGCCTACCGAGCGCCGGGTGCAGAACTACTTCGGGGTGCGGTGCGAGCCGTCGATGCATTACGACCCCGAACTGGAGGTGGAGCCGGGCGGGAAGACGCAGGTGCCGATCTCGCGGCGCAACTTCGTGGAACTGTGCGAGAGGCTGACCGAGGAGGACGAGAAGGCCTTCGAGGACCTGTGGCGCCGGCTTGGCCTGTCCGTGGACTGGGACCACACCTATCAGACGATCGACACCCGCGCCCGGGCCGTCTCCCAGCGCGCATTCCTGCATAACCTGGCTCGCGGCGAGGCCTACCAGTCGGAGGCACCGACGCTGTGGGACGTCACGTTCCGCACCGCCGTGGCGCAGGCTGAGCTCGAGGACCGGGAGCGGCCCGGTGCCTACCACCGGGTCGGCTTCCACCACGGCGACGAGCGGATCTTCATCGAGACCACCCGTCCAGAACTGCTGGCGGCCTGTGTGGCGCTGGTCGCCCATCCTGATGACCAGCGCTACCAGCCGCTGTTCGGCACGACGGTCACCACACCGGTGTTCGGGGTGGAGGTCCCCGTCGTGGCCCATGAACTCGCCGACCCGGACAAGGGTTCCGGGATAGCCATGATCTGTACGTTCGGCGACACCACCGACGTCACCTGGTGGCGCGAATTGCAACTGCCCACGCGACCCATCGTCGGCTGGGACGGCCGGGTGATTGCGGCGGTTCCCGACTGGATCACCACCGAGCAGGGCCGCGACGCCTACGAGGAGCTGGCCGGTAAGACGATGTTCAGCGCCAAGCAACGCATGGCCGAACTCCTGCGTGAGTCCGGGGATCTCGTGGGGGAGATCCGCGAGATCACCCACCCGGTGAAGTTCTTCGAAAAGGGCGACAAGCCGCTGGAGATCGTGACCACCCGGCAGTGGTACATCCGCAATGGCGGTCGCGACGAAGCCCTGCGCGAGGCCCTGATCGCCCGGGGCGCCGAACTCGACTGGCACCCACCTCGGATGCAGGTGCGCTACCGCAACTGGGTCGAGGGACTCAACGGCGACTGGTTGATCTCTCGCCAGCGATTCTTCGGCGTGCCGATCCCGATCTGGTATGCCGTGGACGCCTCCGGCAATCCGGACTACTCAGCCGTCCTGCTGCCCGACGAGGCTGATCTGCCGATCGACCCGCAGGATCAGGTACCGGCCGGCTACACCGAGGATCAGCGCGGGCAGGCAAACGGTTTTGTGGCCGATCCCGACGTCATGGACACCTGGGCGACGAGTTCTCTGACCCCCCACATCGCCGGCGGCTGGGGGTACGACGAGGACCTGTGGCAGCGGGTCTTCCCGATGGATCTGCGCCCGCAGGCCCATGAGATCATCCGGACCTGGCTGTTCTCCTCGGTGGTGCGCTCGCATCTGGAGGACGACTGCCTGCCCTGGTCGCACGCCGGGATCAGCGGCTGGATCCTCGACCCGGACCGCAAGAAGATGTCGAAGTCCAAGGGCAACGTGGTCACCCCCATGGGCCTGCTGGATTCCTACGGCGCCGATGCCGTGCGGTACTGGGCGGCCAGCGGCCGACCGGGCACCGACACGGCCTTCGACGAGGGGCAGATGAAGATCGGGCGACGCCTGGCCATCAAGATCCTCAATGCCAGCAAGTTCGCCCTGTCGTTCGCTGGAGACCCGAACGCCCCGGTCACCGAGGCCGTCGACCAGTCGATGCTGGCTGGTCTGCGCGAGGTGGTGGACGCAGCGACCACAGCGTTCGAGGACTACAACTACACCCGCGCGCTGGAGGTGACCGAGACGTTCTTCTGGTCCTTCTGTGACGACTACATCGAGTTGGTCAAAGAACGTGCCCACGGCAGCCAGGGTCCCGAGGCTGCTGCGTCTGCGGGCGCTGCACTGGCGCAGGCGTTGAGCGTGCAACTGCGATTGTTCGCGCCGATCCTGCCATTCGTCACCGAAGAGGTGTGGTCCTGGTGGCAGGAGGGCAGTGTGCACACCGCCACGTGGCCCGCCGTCGAGGAGCTGCCCACCGGTGGCGACCCTGGCGTACTGGTCACAGCCGGTCAGGTGTTGTCCGCGCTGCGCAAGGTCAAGAGCGACCACAAGGTCTCGATGCGCGCACGGCTGGCCCACGCCATGGTCAAGGCGCCCGCCGCGCAGGCTGCGCAGGCACAGGCAGCGGCCGCCGATCTGCAAGCGGCCGGCGGCCTGGACACAGGCCTGCAGGTGCAGGAGGCAGACGAGTTGTCGGTGATCGCCGAGCTGACCTGACAGTCCAGCCGGGACCCATTCACGCTCTCCTGACAGTCCGCCACCCGATCGCCACCCCGCAGGCAACAGCGACACTCATGATGGCCGGAATCACCGGTCCGAGCGGGATGAGCGCGAGAGCGATCACCGCGACCAGCATCTCTGGGAAGTTGGTCGCGGTGCCCGCGCGCCGCCGGATCAACCCCAGTCCGCCGAGGAACAGGAACAGGCCCGCTCCTAGGGCAACGCTTGCATAACCGGCCAGCGGAGCACTCAGCCCATCGTGGGTGCCCTTGAGCCCGGACTTCATCGCCAGCGCGATGAGGATGAGGCCACTGACCAGCAGGAAGTGCAGGTACGAGTAGACGTCGCGGGCCGTGGTGACCTGGTCGAGACCAGTCCGGGCATCGATGGCGTGCTCCACGGCCTCGGCGGACCCGTCGAAATAGCTGACCCAGAGGGCGCACGCCACGGCAACCCCCAGGCCGACCATCACCAGCAGCGCCGGTCCGGCCGGCACGTCAGCGGCTCCGAGCCCGATTGCCACGATGCTCTCTCCCAGCGCGATGATCACGATCAACGAGTGCCTTTCGGAGAAGTGGCCCAGAGCCAGTTGCCAGCCACGACCGCCACCCAGGAACGGGCCGACGAGGTCGATGCCCAGGGCGACGCAGACCATCCCCATCTGCCAAGCACCTCCGAGGTACGCCCCAACGATGAGCAGGATGGCCGCCAAGACGACCGTCCACGCCAACCGGGCCACCGCCTGCCGGATGCCGGGGTCGTCCCGACCGGCGATGGCGAACACGATGATATGCATGAGGCGCACCACCACATAGGCCGCAGCGGCGACCATGGCCAGCGAGGCGCCGCGCTGTTCGTCGAAGAATGCGGGCATCAGCACGGCCAGCACCATGAGAGCCGCCATCGCCACGAACAGCGAGGTCTGCACCCAGCCATTACCCACCCGCACTGAGGTCCCCAGCCAACTGTAGGCAACCCATGCCCACCAGAGCAGCCCGGCCAGTAGCAGCCCTCGCAGGAAGCCCACGGCCGAGTGATCGTACGCCAGATACGCGGTCACTTGGCTGATCCCATAGACGAACACGAGATCGAAGAACAGTTCCAGAGGCGCGACCCGATGGCTCGACCGGTCCACCACGAGGCGGGTGGTGCTCATGTGAGCATGCGCAGCGCCAGGTGGCGGCCGTGACCCTGCTGCAGGACCAGCGCGAACCACAGCCGAGTGATCCCGTCCAGCAGGTCGGCACTGGCGGGGCCGTCGCCGACATACACAGGGCGCAGACCCACGGCTGCGATCAAGGCCTCCACCATGTCCTTGTGGGTTGGCGGGCCGCTGTAGAACAGGTCTGCAGGTTCCTCGCCGAACGTTGGCTGTTCGAAGTTCTCCACGCCGAGGGTGTTGAAGGCCCGATAGTACGACAGCCCGACTGCATCCGCCGCATGATGCATGCGACCAGAGCCGACGCTATTGGTCGCGTCGATGACGGCTGCCGACTGCAATCGAGGTCGGTACTCCTCCAACAAGGCACCGACAGCAGACCCCGGGACAGCGAGAACGACGGCATCGGCGACGTCCAGGGCCTGCGGCAGACTGACGACCGGTAGCGCGCCCGCAGCGACTGCCTGCGGCGTTCGACTGCCGATGACCACCTCGAGTCCCGCCGATGCGAATGCCGTTGCCAGTGCCATTCCGATCCGCCCAGTGCCCACGACAGCGACTGAGTACATGTCATCTCCTGAATAGTTTGATATCAAAATACTTTCTACCACTAGTCTCGAGGCGTGGACGATTCGATCTCGCGGGTTCTGGCCCAGTGGGAAAAGGTGTGGCCCGAACTCGACGTCTCGCCGGTAGCCGTCATCGCCCGAATGGCCAGGATTCGCGCGATCGTAGAGGCCGAGCAAACGCGCGTCTTCAGCGCCGCCGGGATCACCCAGGCCGACTTCCCGGTGCTTGCGACCCTGCGTCGCGGCGCTTGGCCACACCGGCTCACCCACGGCCAGTTGGCCGACGAACTGGGTCTGACGCCAGGAAGTATCACCCCCCGGGTTGATCACCTCGTGCGCTTAGGTCTGGTGAGCCGTCACAACGATTCGGCGGACGGGCGGGTCCGGTGGGTCGGGCTCACCGATGAGGGGCTGGCAGCGATCAACACCCTCATACCGCAACACCTGAAGCTGGAAGCCGAACTGCTCTCCGGGATCGACCCCGAGCGCCGGGAGCGCCTTGCCGAGGATCTGCGGGTATTGCTGTTGAGCCTCGAATTGGTCCGCCACTCGCGGCCCGCCACACCTGCGTAACTCGCCCTCGACGGCCACCGCTGAACTGACCTGGCAGGCTGGCTTCATGCGAAACGTCTTGACCCCTGCTGGCTACCACGGCCATGGGAAACGCACGAGGTACTTCGAAGGGTGGTACGTCAAGCTCGTGGACGCCCGCCAGGAGGCACGACTGGCCCTGATTCCTGGCGTCTTCTTGGCGCAGGAGGCGGACGGCCCGCACGAGGCCTTCGTGCAGGTCCTCGATGGTGCGACGGGACGCAGTTGGTACATGCCCTACCCGCAGAGCGAGTTCACCGCTCGCAGCGAGACGTTCGCGGTGCAGGTCGGTCCCAATCGCTTCTCCAACGGCGGCGTGCGATTGGACCTTCCCGAGTTGACGGGTCAGGTCGACTTCGGTCCCCTGGACCCGTGGCCCGTCACACCCGTCTCCCCCGGGGCAATGGGCTGGTACGCCTGGATGCCGTTCATGGAGTGTTACCACGGTGTGGTCTCCTTCGGCCACACGCTGCACGGCCAGCTCGAGTTCGAAGGCCGGACGCTGGATTTCGACGGCGGCCGCGGGTACATCGAGAAGGACTGGGGGCAGGCCTTCCCCAGCGGCTACGTCTGGATGCACTCGAACAGCTTCACCGACCCGCAGATCAGCCTGATCGCCTCGGTGGCGATCATCCCGTGGCTGCGCGGGGAGTTTCAGGGACTTCTGTTAGGGCTGCGGGCAAACGGGGGCCTGTACAAGTTCACCTCCTACACCGGCGCCAAGGTGCGCGAGTTGCGCATCGACGACACCCACGTCCACCTGGTGGTCACGGGCAGGGCAGGCACGCTGGAACTGCGCGCGACTCGCCCCGACGGCGCCTTCCTGCATGCTCCGGTGCGCACGGAGATGCACAAGCGGGTGGAGGAGACACTGCAGGCGCAGATCGATGTGCGCCTCACCGACCGGTCTGGACGGGTGATCCTGGACGACTTGGGCACCAGTGCCGGCGTGGAGGTACACGGCGAGACGGACCGTTTGATCCGGATGGGCACCTGAAGAGAGGTTCCGGTCTAAACCCCGAAGCGTTATCGTGCCCTCATGGGTAAAAGGATCTTGCTGGGCGCGACGACGTTGGTGCTGCTATTGGGGGCTCTGGTCGGTCCCGCTGCCGCCGCAACGCGGGCGAGCATCATCAGCGATGGATTACGCGTTGATGTGACCTTCAC
The DNA here is from genome assembly GCA_029779995.1 of Actinomycetes bacterium. The sequence continues at coordinate 1,595 of JAKOZM010000346.1, read as the reverse complement.
CGGCAAGAAGCCCACGAAGGCCCGCCTGATCGCCGGGGGCACGTCCTACACCCTCAAGCGCAACGGCAAGACGTGGCGCACGAAACCGCTGACGCCGGCGCAACTGACCTCGATCGTCGGCACGCGGGCGAAGGTGAAGATCACGGTGGGTGGGAAGCAACGGACGGTTCGCGCCATGGTGACCGGCAACGCGGGAACGCCGACGAACCCGACGACGCCGACCAACCCGGGAACACCACCGCTGTTCACCGCCCCTGGTACCGACTCCACCGGCAACGCCGCGTGGGAGGCGGTCAAGGGGTATTTCGCGAACTCCACGTTGACCGACTGCCCGGCAGGCTGGCCGAACTGCGCTGTTGAGCAGCGGTACGGCTACTTCGAGAACGGCACCACCTGGTACTGCCGCCTGACGAGCACCTCCGGTTCGGACATTCGCTCGCAGGCGACGATCACCGAGATCCTGGGCGCCGAGCAGAAGGCGGACGGCTCCTGGGCGGTGTCCTACCGGGACGAGGCATACGGCTACCCCCATACCTACACCGTGCGGGTGGCCGCGAACGGCGCAGGCACGGTCCAGTACTGGGCTTCGGGTGTGGACCCGAACACGAATGCACCTACGGAGGTGTACACCGGTCTGCAGTGGATGCGCGGCGCAAAGGACTGCTCTTACTGAACCGGTACTCCCGCGTCACCTGCGCCACGACGACTCGGTAGTCGGTGTAGAACCGCTGCCGACCGAGATCCTGTGCCCGGAGATGTTCAGCGACCTGTTTCCAGGCTTGAGCATCCTCGTCTGACTCCCAGTACGAGACTGTGATGCCCCGGCCATCCTCATCGCGCACCGACTCCAGGCCGAGGTAGCCCGGCTGCTGGGTTGCCAGTTCCTCCATCCGAGTCGCCATGGCGGCGTACTCCCGGTCGTACCCAGGTGAGCGCGTACTACTGAAGATGACCGCGATGGTCACGCAGACTTCTCGCCACGCTCCCGGCGGGCCGGCTTACGTGGAATGAGCGTCGGGTTGACATTGTTCTCCACGACCTCACGAGTGATCTGCACCTTGGCGATGTCGTCACGGCTGGGCACGTCGTACATGACGTTCAGCAGCACCTCTTCGAGGATGGCCCGCAGCCCGCGGGCACCGGTTCCCCGCAGCAGACCCTGATCCGCGATCGCCTCCAGCGCACCCTCGTCGAACTCCAACTCGACCCCGTCGAGTTCGAACAGGCGCTGGTACTGCTTGGTGAGGGCATTCTTCGGTTCGGTGAGCACCTGGATGAGGGCTTCCCGGTCCAACTGCGTCACCGAGGTGAAAACGGGTAGCCGCCCGACGAATTCGGGGATCATGCCGAACTTCAGCAGGTCCTCGGGGAGGACCTGACTGAACACGTCACCAGGGTTGGTGTCCTCGACGATCTCGGCGGTGAAGCCCAGCGACTTCTTCCCGATCCGCGCCTCGATGATCCGGTCCAGACCGGCAAAAGCGCCGCCGACGATGAACAGCACGTTCGTGGTGTCGATCTGGATGAACTCCTGGTGGGGGTGCTTGCGCCCGCCCTGCGGTGGCACCGACGCCTGCGTACCTTCCAGAATCTTC
>JAKOZM010000335.1 GCA_029779995.1 Actinomycetes bacterium | reverse complement strand
GCCCGGCTCTGAAGCACAATGGCCACCATGTCGGTTGTGGTGATCGGGGATGGTTCCTTAGCGGGTCGTGCCTGCCGTCAGTTGAGTTCCGAGGGCCACGTGGTGAATCACCTGCGGGGCGCAGGGGACAAGGAACTCGCAGTAGCGCTCGCAGAGCGGGTCAACGCCGTGGCCGTGCTTCTTCACGACGACACGGAGGCCATCCGATATGTGCTTGCCGTGGAGCACCTACGTCCGGGCACCCGCATCTATGTGGCGCTCTTCGACCGCACGGCCGGTGATCAGTTGCGCGCTGTGGTGCCTGAGGTGACCATCATTTCCCCGGCTGACGCCGCATTACCGACCTTGCTCGGGGCTGTCATGGGCCCCGATGTGGTCGCTGTGGGTCCGGCGTTGCCAGAGGCAGGAGGAGCTGCCCGCACCGCGTTACGCAGGGCTAACGGCTTCTTGCAGGTGGCCGCCTTCGACGTGCCGCAGCCGATCCGGCGCGCTGGGTTGATGGGACGGCTGCAGGGACAATTCCGCTCACACGACGGCAACTCCGCCATCTTGCTCACCGGGCTGCTGGGCATGCTGGGGATCATCGTGGCCGACACTTTCCTGCTGATGGCGTTCAAACACAAGGACTTCCTGACGGCCGCCATGGAGGCCGTGGCGGTGCTCTCGACGGTCGGGCCGGCACCGGAGGCGCAGGAGTATCCCTCGTACCAGGTGTTCGCCATCGTGGCGATGCTGGCTGCCATCATCTTCCTCGCGGTCTTCACGGCGGGCATGGTCGAGCACCTGCTGAGTGGAAGATACGTGGGTCTGGTGGGCCGGCGGGTGATGCCGCGCTCGGGCCATGTCATTGTCGTCGGCCTAGGACAAGTGGGTTTTCGCTTGTGCCAAGAGTTGCGTACGCTCGGTGTGGCGGTGATCGGCCTGGAACGTGATGGGAAATCCCGCAATCTGCAGCTCGCGCGGGCGATCGACATCCCCGTTTATCTCGGCGATGGCAGTATGCGGCGCACAATGCAGAAGCTGAGGGTGGACCGCAGTCTGGCAGTGGTTGCGGTAGGCAGCGACGAGTTGGACAACGTGGCCGTCGCCATCACAGCGCGCGCCTTGGCCGCCGGTGTGCCTGTGGTGATCCGGGCCGGTACCCACGATGCCATCGAGGAGACGGCCTCGCTGTTCAGCATCGGGTCTGTGGTGGACGTCGACGGTCTGACGGTCAGCGCGGTGTCCGATTGGTATGCGGGTGATCACCCGGCGTTCCTTGCTGACGCGGGCAGCGACATCGCCATCGTCGGCTGGAGCGGAAGCCTCGCGACACGCCCGAAAACTGTGGGGAGCGCCTGCCCGCACATCGACTGAGGCTTTCTTGGCGCAATAGACTCTGCCCAACTTCGGGAAAGGGATGGCGATGCGCGCATTGATCGGTCTAGGTGTGGTGGGTCTGTTGCTGGCTGGCTGCGGCGGCAGTACGACGAGCACCGAAGCCAGCCCGTCGGCCGTCGCTACTTCGGCCGCGCCGTCACCGGTGGCCTCTGATGATGCCTGTGGCCTGCTGTCGGCTGAAGAGATCAATGGTGTGCTGGGCACCACATTCGAAGCGGGCACGCAGAATGCCGACGACACCCGGGACATCGTGACCTGCAACTTTACGATGACCGACGACAGCACCGGGGTGGAACTGCCGGTGTCGATCGTGGATGTGGGTACGTCGTTGCTCGACGGCCAGGAGTCCTACACCACGAACCAGGATCTCGCGCCGGCCTACTTCGGCGGCGACCCCAAGGACGTGGCG
>JAKOZM010000326.1 GCA_029779995.1 Actinomycetes bacterium | reverse complement strand
TAGCGGATGCCCATGGGTGGGCGGGTCAGGACGGTCACCGAGGGTGTGTGCAGCCGGTCCAGCAGATCGGCGGCGTGACCGTCGCTGATCGGGCCGTACCCTTCGATCTCGGCACCCTGATCGGTCATGATCACGGTCACCGGGACCTGCTGGGCCGGGCTGATCCCCGTCAACAACTCCACGAACGTGTCGGCCTGATTGACGTCCCGCGACCCATCCTGGGAGCGGCAGCCGGCCCGCACCGACTCCATGCAGGCGCTGGCTTCTTCGGCGGTGAGGTAGGCGGAGAGGGTGGCCATCCCGTCCGGTTCCGGGCTCAGCCACACCCCGCGCTGTTTACGGGCCCGCTTCCGGCGGCGTTCGGCGGCGTCGGGGTCGATCCGGTCGACCTGGCGGGTCAGCCACGGACGCAGCTGCGACTTCGTGTGGGCGGCGGCGTAGGTGATGGCCCGGTCGGCCACCTCCTGCCGGTCGGACAGCGAAAGCCCGCTGGTGGCGCGGATGATCTCCCGCACCGTGCCCAGATCGATCCGGCCTTGCGAGAGAGCCTGCAGCACCGCGGGCAGGTCGGTGACCACATCCACCGCCACATCCACCATCGCCGACGCCACACCAGGGCTCCACAACATCGCGCAGGCGATCTCCGGCGGGCACGGATCCACCACCACCCCGTCGGGGTCGACGCCGGCCTCGCTCTCCTGGTACACCTGATGCAACGCCACCAGCTGCCGGGCGTGGAAGAACCCGATCATCGCCTCCGCGGCCTTCGCGACCTCCAGCGGGTCACCGTCGGGCAGCATCGCCTCCCACGCCGCAACCATCAATTCATCCATACCCCAACCATAGAACAGAGGTACGACAAAACGAGCCGCCGAACAAGAACTGTGGACAGACGCAAACCCCTGCCGCGCACCAAACCGCAATCAGCAGACGTCACGCCCAGCATCCGTTCACCACACGCTTTGTCAGACAGGGCGGTGGCCCCTCAAAGAGGTCGGTGCGGGCATTGCGAACGGCGCAGGCCGATCACTGCCGGCACCTGGCGGCATTCGCCCAAATCAGGCCTCCACCCGCTTGGCCAGCTCCGTTCGAGCCATGGCGTCCCGGGCCTGCCCAAGCGTCACAATGCCCTGCTCGGCCAGTTGCGGGATCATCCGCACCAGCACCTCAGCCGTGGCCAGCGCGTCCCCGAGCGCGGTGTGCCGGCCGAAGACCTCCACGCCGTAACGCTGGCACACGTAGTCGAGGCCGTGGCGAGCGTCGGGGTGGGTGTCCAGGGCGGCCGAGAGCAACATGGTGTCCAGGAACAGCGGCTCGAGGGCCACCTCAGCGGCAGCC
>JAKOZM010000397.1 GCA_029779995.1 Actinomycetes bacterium | reverse complement strand
CCAGATCGATGCGGGCTTGGGCGCGAGGCATACCTCAATGGTAGGCGCCAGGGGGCGCGGCACCCGAAGGCGCGTCGTCGCCCGGCGGTCGACCAGTGCGTCAACACATCTGGTTGAAGCGACCGTGCCGCCAACCAGATGTGTGGATTCGGCGTTCCCCTCAGCCTGCCGCCCAGGCCACCGCCGCCCGCACCTCGTCTGCGATATCCACCGCCGTGGCCGGGAACGTCGCGCGCCGGCCCGCTTCCCCATGAATCAGAGCGGCGCAAGCGGCCAAGCGGGCCATCGTCGGCAGATCGGGGGCGCGGTTCACGAAATGCCGGGCCAGCAGCCCACCCAGCAGTCCGGACAGAACGTCGCCGGAGCCGGCAGTGGCCAAGTTGGGACTGCTGTGGAGGTTCAGGTAGACCTGTCCGCCGGGCTCTGCCACGACGGTCACCGCGCCCTTGAGCAGAACAGCAACCTGCAACTGGGTTGCCGCCGCCCGCACGGCCGCGATGCGGTCGGATCCGATGGTGAATCCTAGCCGCGCGAACTCACCCTCGTGCGGTGTGATCACCACCGTCCCAGGTGCCACGTGCGGCAAGGCTTCAGCATCCATCACCACAGGCCTGCCTGCGGCCATCGCCTGGCCCACGGCCTGCTCCAGTCGGGCTTCATCAGCCAGCCCGGGACCCACCACGTAGGCGTCCGTGCGGCCCGCAGCGGCCACGACATCAGGGAACCCCGTCACCGGCGACCGCACCATCCCGGCTCCCGAGTGACGCGCCCCTGCCGTACAGAGCACGCCAGCCCCGGGATACTTGTCCGACCCGGCAGCGATATCCACGACGCCGCGCGTGTACTTGTTGTCACGGAAACCCGGGCGCGGCACGAAGTCCGCCGCGTCATCTGACTCCACCACATGTATGGTCGCCGGCGGCAGTGTCGCCGCCAGCCCGATGTCCACCAGGTGCACGTCGCCGCATACGTCGGGGCGCAGTGCCACGCCCGCTTTGAGCGTGCCGAAGGTGATCGTGTGATCGGCCACCCACACCTCGCCCGGGGTGTCACCGGTGTCCGGCTGAAGGCCGCTGGGAAGATCAACGGCGATCGTGAGTTCGGCGTCGACCGTGTCGCGGATCGCCACAGCGGAGGGTCGCAGCGGCCCCGTGCCGCCGATACCCACCACGGCGTCCAGCACCACGTCGGCCCGTCGGGGCTCGCGGACCACGGCCCCTGCCCGGATCGCCGCGGCCAGGCCGTCAGGATGCGGCGTGTCTGAGGTGGCCACGATGTCCACTTGGACGCCGCGGTTGGCGAGCTTGGCACCCGCGTACAGGGCGTCCCCGCCGTTGTTCCCCGACCCGGCCACCACACACACGCGAGTGCCCGGACGACGACCCAACGTTTCCTTGATCAGATCGGCAGTCACTGTTGCCAAGCCGATGGCCGCCCGCTGCATGAGCGCACCATCGGGCAGTTGCGCCATCAGGTCGGCTTCAGCAGTGCGGATGGTGGCGACGTCATGCACAGGCAGCATGGGACCATCATGGCCCGGCAGGGCTACCTCACGGGCGACGTCAGCCCTGGAAGCGGGGGAATGCCGAGCGGCCGCTGTAGGCGGCAGCGTCGTCGAGTTCCTCCTCGATGCGCAGCAACTGGTTGTACTTGGCCACGCGCTCGGAGCGGGCCGGGGCGCCGGTCTTGATCTGGCCGCAGTTGGTCGCCACAGCCAGGTCCGCGATCGTCGTGTCCTCGGTCTCGCCGGAGCGGTGACTCATCATGCAGGCATAGCCGGAACGATGCGCCAAGGCCACCGCGTCGAGGGTCTCCGACAGCGATCCGATCTGGTTGACCTTCACCAGCAGCGCGTTGGCGGCCAGCTTCTCGATGCCAGTGGCCAGCCGCGCCGGGTTCGTCACGAAGAGGTCATCGCCGACCAGTTGCACCTTGTTGCCCAGGGCGGCGTTGAGCTCGACCCAACCGTCCCAATCGTCCTCGTCCAGCGGGTCCTCGATGCTGACCAGCGGGTAGGCATCGACCAGTTCGGCGTAGTAGGCGGCCATCTCCGCACTGCTGCGCGACGCCCCTTCGAAGGTGTACACACCATCGGCGTGGAACTCGGTGGCAGCGACATCCAGTGCCAGGGCGATGTCGCTGCCGAGGCTCAGACCGGCCGCCTCGACGGCCTCCCCGATCAGGTCCAGCGCATCCCGATTGCTGGCCAGGTCCGGGGCGAAACCACCCTCGTCACCAAGACCCGTGGCCAGGCCGCGCTTCTTCAGCACCGCCTTCAGCGAGTGGTACACCTCGGCACCCATGCGCAGTGCAGTGGAGAAGTCCTCGGCGCCGATCGGGGCGATCATGAATTCTTGGATGTCGACGCCAGTGTCGGCGTGCGCCCCACCATTGAGGATGTTCATCATCGGCACGGGCAGGATGTGGGCCTGCGGGCCGCCCACGTAGCGGAAGAGCGGCAGGTCCGCGGACTCGGCTGCTGCCCGGGCCACGGCCAGGGACACGCCCAGAATGGCATTGGCGCCGAGCCGGCTCTTGTTCGGCGTGCCATCGAGGTCGATCATGATCTGGTCGATCAGCCGCTGCTCGCTGGCCTCGCACCCCTCCACCTCGGGCGCGATCTGATCCTCGACGGCAGCCACGGCCTCCAGTACACCCTTGCCGAGGTAGCGGGAACCCCCATCGCGGCGCTCACTGGCCTCGAACGCCCCGGTCGACGCTCCACTGGGGACTGCCGCGCGGCCCAGAGAGCCATCGTCGAGTCCGACTTCCACCTCTACCGTCGGGTTGCCCCGGGAGTCCAGGATCTCTCGTGCGATGACTGCTTCGATCAGGGCCACGTTTCCTCCTTGAGTGTGCTCCTCGAGCCTACCCGCTCGCAGATCACTGCACAGGGCAGGGCGTGGGGCAGTCAGGGCGGCGTCTCGGCAGCGAGCAGGGCCGCACGCAACCGGTGGGCAGCACCGCGGGCCGCCGCGTCCGAGTCGATCCCGCGGGCCGCGGCCGCGGCCACCAAACCGAGGATGGCGTCACCGACGTCCATCTCGTCGAGCAGCATCGCCAGCCGCGGATCGGCAGTGGGCGCGCCCACCCCACCCTTGGCTGCCCGGTGCAGCAGCTTCTCGATCAAGGGAATGGCCGGCATCGCCATCGGCACGCCGTCAGTGACCGAGGTCCGGCCCTTCTCTCGACGCTTGCGTTCGAACCAGCTCGCCTCGACATCCTCGGCGGTGTCGGCGGTCGCATCGCCGAATACATGCGGGTGCCGAGCGACGAGTTTCTCCGCGATCCCACCGGCCACGTCGTCGATATCGAAGGGCTGGTCGGCCTCCTGCCCGATGCGGGCATGGAACACGACTTGTAACAGCAGGTCCCCGAGTTCCTCGACCATCGCATCCCGGTCATCGGCGTCGATGGCCTCGACGGTCTCATACGTCTCTTCGACCAAGTACTGCACGAGGCTGGCATGCGTCTGCTCGGCGTCCCATGGACAACCGCCCGGTGAGCGGAGCCGATCCATCACCGTCACGAGCTCGAGCAGCCGCTCGCCACGGGTCACGGGGAAGGTTGCAACTGCGGAACGGCCTCGTCGATCACCGGGGTGGAGAGGTCGTCGGGCAGCGCTCCCACGGCCAACTGTTCCTCGTCCCAGGTACCGAATCGGGGACTGACCTGCGGATCCAGTTCGGCGCTGAGCTGCTGGACCTGAGTGATCAGGCCGGTCTGGCCGCTGGGGTCGTCGCCGGTGATGGTGAACTGCGCCATCTTCTCGATGAGCAGTGACGTACGCACCGCGTCAGCGATGTCCGCGGGCAGCACACCGGCTTGCAGAGCGCCCTGTTCGAAGGCCTCCTGACCGCCCGCGCTCTCGCTCTCCTGCGCGATGGCGGCGTCCACCTCCCCCTTGCTGATCGTCACACCCTTGTCCTCAGCGAGCTGATCCACAAGTTGCGAGACCATCCAGCGGGACAGGACGGCCTGCGACACCTGGGCGCTGTTCTCGATCCCGAGTTCCTGCGCCAACGTCGACACCGTCTGGCTGAGCTGCGCGTCCGTGAGCCGTTCGTCGCCGACGACGGCGGCCGAGCCCGCGAGTGTCTGTCCACACCCGGACAGCACGACACCTGCCAGAACGACCCCTGGGATCCACCGCTTGACCGACACTCTCGCTCCCTTGCTGACGACCGCCCCCAGACTACGCGCCCGGCGCCTTCGTCGTAGAACGTGGCGGGTCATTCCAGCACAGCCCGCACGAACTCCCGCACCCAGTCGAGCAGGTCGTGGTCCACGAACGGTTTCGCGCCCAGGCCCGACCCCCTGGGCGCCGGGACCAGGATCGTGCCTGAAGCCGCCTTGTAGATGCTGCCGGGATACAGCCTGGCCAATCGCATGGTCCTGCTCTCCGGCAGGTGAGCGGGCGCGAACCGGATCCGGGTACCGGCCGCAACGATCTCCGTGAGCCCCGCTGAGCGGGCCAGCAGGCGGAGCTGGGCGACCTCCACCAGCACCAGAACCGGTGCCGGCAGGGGTCCGTACCGGTCGGTCATCTCTGCCACGAACTCCGCGATGTCCTGCTCGGAGGTGGCCTGCGCCAACGTCGTGTACGCCATCAGCCGCAGGCGCTCGTCCGGCACGTAGTCGTGTGGCAGGTGGGCGTTCAGCGGCAACTCGATTCGCACCTCGGGCAGTTCCTCATCGGTCTGCCCGCGCACCGCCGCCAACGCCTCACCGACCATGCGCACGTACAGGTCGAAGCCGATGTTGGCGATGTGGCCGGACTGTTCGCCGCCGAGCAGATTGCCGGCACCGCGGATCTCGAGGTCCTTCATGGCCACGGCCATGCCAGAACCCAGATCCGTGTGCGCCGCGATCGTCTCCAGGCGGTCATGCGCGGTCTGCGTCAGCGGTTTCTCCGGCGGGTAGAGGAAATATGCGTAGGCACGCTCCCGGCCCCGGCCCACCCGGCCTCGCAACTGGTGCAACTGGCTGAGCCCGAAAGCGTCGGAACGGTCCACGATCAGGGTGTTGGCGTTGGGGATGTCCATACCGGATTCGACGATGGTCGTGCACACCAAAACATCGATGCGGCCCTCCCAGAAGTCGACCACTGTCTGTTCGAGGGTGTGCTCGGGCAGCTGGCCGTGGGCGCTGGCGATCCGCGCCTCCGGCACCAAGTCGTTGATCCTGGCGGCCACCCGATTGATGCTCTCCACGCGATTGTGAATGAAGAACACCTGGCCGTCGCGCAGTAACTCCCGACGGATGGCGGCGGCGATCTGCTTCTCGTCGTAGGGTCCCACGAAGGTCAGCACCGGCAGCCGATCCTCTGGGGGTGTCTGGATGGTAGAGATCTCCCGGATACCGGTGACCGCCATCTCAAGGGTGCGGGGGATCGGCGTCGCGGACATGCTCAGGACATCGACGGTGGTCCGCAGAGCCTTCATGTGCTCCTTGTGCTCGACCCCGAAACGCTGCTCCTCGTCAACGATCAGCAGGCCCAGATTCTTGAAGCGGGTCTTCGGACCGAGGATGCGGTGGGTGGCGATGACGACATCCACCGTGCCGTCTGCGAGGCCCTCGACCACCCGCTGCGCCTCGGCATCGGACTGGAACCGACTCAGCGCCTCCACCCGGATCGGGAAGGACCCGTAGCGTTCGGTGAACGTCTTGTGGTGCTGCTTGACCAGCAGTGTGGTCGGGACCAGGACCGCCACCTGCATACCGTCCTGCACGGCTTTGAACGCCGCGCGCACAGCGATCTCGGTCTTGCCGAATCCGACGTCACCACACACCAGCCGGTCCATCGGCACGGGTTTGCGCATGTCCGCCTTGACCTCGTCGATGGTCGACATCTGGTCCGGGGTCTCCTGGTAGGGAAACGCGTCCTCCAACTCCCGCTGCCAGGGCGTATCCGGGCCGAACTCGTGGCCCTTGGTGGCCTGCCGAGCCGCGTACAGCTTGATCAGCTCTGCGGCGATCTCGCGCATCGCCCGCTTGGCTTTGCCCTTCGCCTTCTGCCAGTCAGCCCCGCCCAGGCGGTGCACCGCAGGTGCCTCCCCGCCGACGTACCGGGTGACCTGATCGAGTTGATCGGTGGGCACGTAGAGGCGGTCGGCCGGCTGACCCCGTTTGCTGGCCGCGTATTCCAGCACGAGGTATTCACGCACGGTCCCGCCGACGGTGCGCTGGGTCATCTGGACATACCTGCCCACCCCGTGCTGGTTATGCACCACGAAGTCGCCGGGCTTGAGCGTCAGCGGGTCGAGGGCCTTGCGCCGCTTGGTCGGCATCTTGGTGACCTGGCTGCTGACCTGGCCGGTGATGTCGCGCTCTGTGACCAGCACGAGGCTTTCGGTGGTGAAGCCGTGCGTGAGGCGCGCCTTGACGATGTGGACCAGCGGCTCGAGGCCGGAATCGCCGAACAGTCTGGTCGGGACCTCCTCGGCGTTGAGCTGCTCGGCCAGGCGGGTGGCGGGGCCGGTGGCTCCCATGGCGATCACGACCGGGATGCCCGCGGCCACGGCAGCCTGCGCGTCCTTGGCCAGCGCTGCGACATCACCGCGATACGTGGGCGCAGGTTTGAGTCCCGATGCCAGCGTGCCGAGCGTGTCGAGGTTGCTGATCGGCAGACCGCGGGCGAGCGCCTGCTCGTGCAGTTCGTGCGGGCTGCGGTACGCCGCACGGCTCAGGTCCAGCGGCACGGAGTTGCCGACCGCCGCATTGTGCCAGCCGGCCTGCAGGAACTCCTCGGAGGTTCGCACGAGTTCGAGGGCGCGGGCAGCGATTCGCTCACCGCCAACATTGACGATCGGGGTGCCGATCGGCAGCAGGTCCAGCAGCGTGATCAGGTCATCGGTGAGTACCGGTGCCAGCGACTCCATACCCTCGACCGGCATGCCGTTCGCGAGGTCTGCCAGGACGTCGGCGATGTGCGGGTAGGCGCTCATGAGCTGTCGCGCGCGCTCGCGCACCGCGTCGGTGAGCAGCAGTTCCCGCACGACCGGCAGTGACAACGGCGTGGCGCGGGTGGCGATCGTGCGCTGGTCGGACACCGCAAACATCCGCAGTTGATCCACCTCGTCGCCGAAGAACTCCACACGTGTGGGGTGCTCGTCGGTGGGCACGAAGACGTCGACGATGCCCCCTCGCACCGCGAACTGGCCGCGGCGTTCCACCATGGGCACGCGTTCGTACCCGGCCCGGACCAGCCGCAGGATGACCTCTTCGAAGCCGGGCTCGTCCCCGACCCGCAGCACCAGGGGTCGTTCCTGTGCCAACTCGTGCGCGAAGGGTTGCATCAGGGCACGCACGGGGACGATCAACACGTCGGGCAGGGTTCCTACAGCGACATCGGCGATGACCGCCATCCGCCGCCCCACGGTGTCCGCGGTCGGGCTCAGGCGCTCGTGCGGCAAGGTCTCCCACGCGGGGAACACCGCGTTCGTCCGCCCGAGGTCGGTCAGCGCATCCCGCAGGTCATCGGCCTGTCTGCCGGTGGCGGTGACGGCGACCAGTGACTGCCGGCAGGCGGCCAGCACGAACGGCTCAACTCCCGCGGTGACTGTCAGTTCGGAGCCGGCGTCAGGCAGGGCCCGCAGCCAGTCTGCGATATCAGGAAGGGAGCCGAGGCTTTGGATGACGTCGGCGAGTACCACTGTTCCAAGGGTACGCGCCCCCGATGCGGGGACCTCTGCCCCATCTGGTTGCGACGGGTGGCTCGGGCCCGGCTGGCGACATTCCGGTCGAGATGCGCGGTCTTCCGGGGTTGTTGGCGAAAAACCCCGGCGGAATGACCAACAACCCAGGAAAAGTCGCAGCGGCGAGGCGGCGGACGGACCCAGCCGACACCTACCGGAAGGTCTTCCGGGGTTGTTGGCCGAAAACCTCGCCGGCCAAGCCGCAGACTGCGGGAGACGCACCCCAACAGGGACTTTTCCGTCGTCGTTGTCCAGAAACCCCCGCGCACAGGCCAACGTCGAACGAAGAGTTCCGCCACCCCGCCGAAAACCGCCTCAGCCGCGGGCCGAACGGACGTAGTCGCTGATCTCCGGGCGGGCTATCACGATGTCGGCCACCCACGGCGGACGCTTGTTGAACGTGATGGGGCGGCCGTCGATGTGACTGCCGATCATGCCGTGGTCGAGGGCCACCGCAAGGGGGGCAGCCGCATCCCACTCCCAGAAACCGCCCTCGTTGAGGTAGGCATCCACGCGGCCGGTCAGGATCTCCCCGACTTTCGCGCCCGCCGATCCGACGTAGACGAATTCGACACCATGGGTGGTGACGCCGTCGGCGGCCAGGCGGGCAGCAATGTCATCCATACCCGCGATGAAGTTCTCCGGCGGCCGGGAACGGCTCACCACAATGCGCAGCGGGCGATCGGCCAGCGGTGCCACCTGCGGGTCCAGCGGCGCACCAGTGACGAAGACCTCCTCCTGCGCCGGCAGGCTGAATGCCGCGGCGGTGAAGCGATCCTGCTCCCACAACGCCACCTGCACGGCCCAGTCACTGCGGCCCTGCGCGAACTCCTTGGTCCCGTCGAGCGGGTCGATTATCCAGACCCGATCGGCGCCGTCGCGCTCCTCGGAGTCCTTGGCCTCCTCCGACAGCACAGCGTCGCCGGGCCGCTGCGCCCCCAAACGCTGGGCGAGCAGCGCCTGCGACGCCTGGTCGCCGACATCCTTGAGTTCGAGGTAGCGCTGCTTGTCGCCGGCCTCGATCGGACCGAAGTCCGCGCGCACGTCCAGCAGTAGTCGCCCGGCCTCAAGTGCCAGTTCCTTTGCGAGGGTCGAATCGGGGGTCATGAGATGTCTCCTAGCGGTTGAAGCGGCCCTGCGTGGCCTCAAGGCCACTGCGCATCAGGGACTCGATGGCATCGGCGGCCTCGCCGACCATCAGGGCCACCTCCGTGCGTTCGGCAGCCCGGAAGTCGGACAGCACGTAGTCCGCAGGGTCTTGACGTGTGGTTGGTCGGTCGACTCCCACTCGCACCCGGTAGAAATCCCCATGCCCGAGGGCTTTGCGGATCGAGCGCAGCCCGTTGTGGCCATTGTCGCCACCACCGTTCTTGATCCGCAGCGCGCCGAGTGGGATGTCGATCTCATCGTGAACGACCACGAGATGGTCCGCCTTGGTGAAGTCGAGTACTGCTTTCACGGGTCCGCCGCTCTCATTCATGTACGTGCGGGACTTGACCAGCACGACTCGGCAGTGGTCGGGCGTGCCCACGAAGGCATGCCCCTCTGCGGTATCCGCATGGGCGCGGCGGTGCCGGGCGAACGAGACACCGAGACGTCCCGCCAGGTCCTCGACCACCAGGTAGCCGATGTTGTGACGGGTCCGCTCGTACTCCCGGCCGGGATTGCCGAGCCCGACGACGACCCAGGTAGCGGTCACTCCTCGGGAGCGGCCTCGGCGTTGTCCTCAGCAGCTCCGGCGGCCTCGGCGGCATCCTCGGCGGCTGCCGCAGCAGCGGCGGCCTCGGCGTTGGCCTTCAGTTCCGCCTCGACCTGCTCAAGTGCTTGCTCCACGACGGTGGCAGGATCAGCACCCTCAGCGATCAGCTGCGACACGGCCTCGGCAACGGCCACCGGGTCGAGTTCGCGCTCCACCGCGGCCTCCTCGGCACGCATGACTGCGTCCGCCTCCACCTGCCGGGCCTTCAACGCGGCACGGTCGAGGACGAGCAGGTCGATGTGGCGCAGGTTGTGGCGCACCGGGTGTCGTTGCACATCGCGCGGAGCGGTGGGGATGACATCCCCGTTGATCTCGATCTCGAGGATCACCTTGGGCTGCTTGAGCGCCTGATTGAGGTTGTGCCCGTCCAGCGAGACGTGCTTCACATCCTCGTTGTCGCCATAGATCACCGCCGGGACGAGGCCCGCGCGACGGATGCGACGGGACGCGCCCTTGCCGAACTCGGTGCGCTCCTGCGCTGCCAGACGGACTTCTGCCATGTTCTACTCCCGGTGCTCGTATACGTAGGGACCGGAAGGGCTCGTCGATCACGGGGCGTTGCAACACGCCACCCTCGCCGGGTCCATCCCTACTGTACGCCGGGCCGGTAAGCAGCGGCGCGGGCGGGCCTCAGCCCTCGAACAGACTGGTCACCGAGCCGTCGTGGAACACTTCGCTGATGGCTCGCGCGATGAGCGGCGCGATGGGCAGCACAGTGAGTTTGTCGAAGCGGCGCTCGCTGGGAATCGGCAGGCTGTCGGTGACGATCACCTCGGAGATTCGCGAGTTCTTCAGCCGCTCGGTCGCGGGGTCGCTGAGCACACCATGCGTCGCCGTGACGACAACCTCCGCAGCGCCCTGCTCGAACAGGGTGTCGGCGGCTTTGGTGATCGTGCCACCGGTGTCGATCATGTCGTCGACGATGACGCACACTCGGCCCTCGACCTCACCGACCACTTCCAGCACCGATACCTGGTTGGGAATATTGGGGTCGCGCCGCTTGTGAATGATCGCCAGCGGCGAGCCAAGGATGTCAGTCCAGCGTTCGGCCACACGCACCCGCCCCGCGTCGGGAGAGACGATCGTGAGGCGCTCACGGGCCACATTGCGACCGACATAGTCGGAGAGCAGCGGCAGAGCAAAGAGGTGGTCGACCGGGCCGTCGAAGAAGCCCTGGATCTGGGAGGTGTGCAGATCGATGGCCATCAGGCGGTCCGCACCGGCGGTGGCGAACAGGTTGGCCATGAGGCGGGCGGTAATTGGCTCCCGACCTCGATGCTTCTTGTCCTGCCGCGCATAGCCATAGAAGGGTGTGATCACTGTGATGCGCTTGGCGGAGGCGCGCTTGAGGGCATCCACCATGATCAACTGCTCCATGATCGACTTGTTCAGGGGCTCCGCGTGCGCCTGCAGGACAAACGCATCGCAACCGCGCACGCTCTCCTCGTATCGCACGAAGATCTCACCATTGGCGAAGTCGTAGATCTTGGTGGGGCTGACGTCGATCCCGAGTTCCTTGGCGATATGTTCGGCGAGCTCGGGGTGGGATCTCCCCGAGAACAGCATCAATTTCTTCTTGGACGGGGTGATCAATTCGGCCACAAGTGCGCCCCTCAGGAGGTCCGATAGCGTCAACGCTCACAGTAGCCCCCACCTCCGACAGCCACTGTGGAAGGTGGCCGAAAAGTGAACGCAACCAGACGAAGGGGCGCTGCCTCAGACCTCCTCGGCCTCGTCCGCCGCCTGCGCAGATGCGGAACCGGGTCGCCGGGCAGCCACCCAGCCGTCGACGTTGCGCTGCCGCGCCCTCCCCAAGCCGAGGTCTCCGGCGGGCACATCCTCGGTGATCACCGAGCCCGCCGCGGTGTATGCCCCATCGCCGATGGTCAGGGGCGCCACCAGCATCGTGTCTGAGCCGATCCGGGCGTGCTTACCGACCGAGATGTGGTGCTTATTGACGCCGTCGTAGTTGACGAACACTGTGGCAGCACCGATGTTGGTGCCCTCCCCGATCTCGGCGTCCCCCACGTATGACAGGTGCGGGACCTTGGCACGTTCACCGACCACGGCATTCTTGATCTCGACGTAGGCCCCCGCCTTGCTGCCAGCGCGCAGGATGGTGCCTGGGCGCAGATAAGTGAACGGCCCGACGCTGGCCC
>JAKOZM010000310.1 GCA_029779995.1 Actinomycetes bacterium | reverse complement strand
AGATTTCGAAACAGCTGGTGACGCTGAAGACCGACACGCCCGTCGACATGCCACTCGAAGAGCTCGTGCTGCACCCGCAGGACGGACCGCGCCTCGTTGCCTTCCTGAAGGCGATGGAATTCACCACGCTGACACGCCGCGTGTCCGATGCAACCGGAACCGATGCCGGCAAGATCGATGCGGCGAGCGTGCCGGTCGTCTGGGGTGCAGAAGCCCATGGCCCCGACCTCGACCCGACCGGTGATGCACCGGCAACGACGGCCAAGCCCGCATCGGCCGCCACGGGCACGGACGCGGCGACACCTGCCGCTCCCGGCACATCGGCCGCGCAGGCGCTGGCCGACCGGCGCGCGGCGTCCCACGCAGCGGTGAGCACATCCATGGTGGCCTCGCACGGTCCGTGGTTTGCGACGGTCACCTGGGGACGGTTCACCAGCGGGGTCTCTGTGACCCCCTCATGCGTGCGAGATCAGGTCAGTAGGCGCGGGACTGCGGACCGTTGAAGAGGTCGGCCGCGGACTTGCCGTCCTTCTCGGCCGCCAGGATCGCCGCACGGACCGCGGGGTCCTTCAGATCCAACGAACGCAGGGTCTTGTCTCGCCCCTCGTCGATCGCGTCGATCCTGGCGTAGACCGCACCGTGCTCCTCGGCGTACCGGGCCAACCCCTCGAGGCGCTCCAGCGCTCCGGTGAAGCTGCCGCTGTGGGGATCGACGATTGAGGGGACGATCTGCCCGCCGGCGTTGGTGTCGAAGAAGATGAAGTCCGGCTGCAGCGACTTCCAGAGCCCGTCCTTGCGGTAGGGGACCCGGATTGAGTGTTTGCCGGCGTCGGAGGGGTTGCGGTACCAGGCCACGACCGAGGACCGGTCAAGCTCTTGGGCGAGGACGTCCTTCTCCCAGCTGGTGAACTTGGGGTCCAACGGCCACTGCCCGTCGCCGTCGGCCAGGACGTGCTTGGGGTAACGGGCCAGCTTCTCCCCCTCGGCGGTCCCTCCCTCGACACGTTGGTAGGTCCGCAACTCGGTGGGAGTGAGCTCCGGTTCGCGGGCTTGGCCCCGGATGTCGTCGTAGACCGCTTGACGGGCATCACCCAGAAGCTTGATCTGCCCGTGGTACTTCTCCAACCACGCCCGGGTCTGCGTCTCGGCGGTGTCCTGAAGCGCCTTGACCACCACGGCCTCGCCGTTGCGTTCGATCCGGGACAGCGCTGCGACCTGGGCGTCGACGCTGACTAGGTCAGCAGTGATCCCGTCGGCGGTCAGCGCCTGCTGGTAGAGCCGCTTGAGGTAGCCGGTGACCACCGCTGCACCGAGAACCCGCCGGGTGGAGCCCAGCGCCTCCTTCACCGTGTTCTCGTCGGCCTCGCGCACCATCTGGCTGGTCTGCGTGGCACTGTCCCCATGCCGCGTGGTGAACCTGCGCACCTCGGCCTCCATGATCGCGGCCGAGATCTGCTCGACGTCGTGTGCGTACTGGGCAGCGGCCCCGTCGAGCACCCCGAACAGCGAGCTCATCAGCTGTTCGTTGGGCTTGTCCACGAACCCGTCGACAGCCATCGCGGTGGCTGCGTCGATCGCCCGCTTGACCGGTTTCGGCGAGGCCGCCGGCTTGGGCAGCGAGGGCAGGCTCTCAAGCAGGTCGCGGACCTCCTCGGGGACCTGCTCGTTCCAGGCCAGGTCGACCGGCTGGAAGATCACCTTTGGCCCCGGCGGCAGCGGCGGCTCGCCACCTCGAGACTTGGCGATGCCCATGATCTCCTCGGAGACCGCCTTGGCGGTGGGCCGGTCGAAGTGCGGCAGGAAGCACGAGGCCGAGTTGAGACGGTCGTCGTTGGTCGACCGCGCCAGCGGGGTTCGCACCATCCGGCCGAGCAACTGGGTGATGTAGGTCTTGTCCCGCGCCGGCCGCAACGAGACCAGGACCTCTGCTCGAGGGCAGTCCCATCCGGTGGAGACGGCGTCCTTGGCCAGCAGCACCCGCACCGTCGGATCATTCTGGATGTCCTGCGGCTTGACCTTCGGGATCGGTATGCCGTTAATCTCCAGATCCCCGCGGTCGCCCAGGACGTGGGCGACGCAGTCGTCGGTGAACTCCGGGAAGGCGCCACGGATGACGTTGAGGCTGGTGGCGATGAGCCGGTCCTCAGCCTTCTCGCCGGCGGCTCCGGTCTCCTTGTTGGGCATCTGCACCACCAGCAGCGGGGTGACCACGTTCTCGCCTTCAGTGGCGCAGTAGTCGGCCCAGCGGGCGCTCTGAGCGACGAACTCGATCGTCCCGTCGCGCAGCATCGAGGTCTCGAAGTCACCCTTCTCGTCCGGGATGTCGAGCACCAGGGTGTTCTTCAGCAGCCCCGAGGCCTGCACCCGGACGGGGTCGATCACCACGTTCGATTTCGCGGTTCGCTCGGTGGCGCTGGCCATCGCCGTGGTGAACCGCTCCGGGGTGGCCGAGATCCCCCAGACGATCGGCACGGGCAGGTTGGTCCCGTTGCCGTTGATGATCTTCTGCACGATCGTCTGGCGTTCCTCGGCCTCATCCCGCCGGACCGCTTTCATCCCCTCGTGCGCCTCGTCGAGGATCACGTAGAGGGTCAACTGGTCGTCCCGGATGGTGTTGTCGAGGATCTCCCAGAACGTGAACTGGCGGGCGTTGGTTTTGCGCACGAACAAGCTGCTGCTGGCCAGCTTGGCCGGGTTGATGAAGTAGACAATGCCCTTCTCCAGCTTCTCGCCGGCGAAGTCCTTGTCGAGCAGGACCAGGTCCCCGACTGGAACCCGGTCGGCGGCCTCGATGATCCGGTGCCGGGTCTGCTCGTTGAGTGCCGGGTCCTTACTGATCCACAGCACTACCGCTCCGGGGTCGGCTTCGACGTCGAGCTCGGTGGAGCCATGGATCAGTGCCTCGATCACGGTCGCGGCGATCACGGTCTTGCCGGCACCCGTGGTCGCCGACAGCGCGAAGGAGAACCGTTCACCGCGGCGGTGGTAGTCCTCGTGGCACTGCTCGAGCCGTTCCAGGACGGCGCGCGCGGCGTCGTCCTGGTAGTCCTTCAGCTGGTAGCGCACCGACTACTCCTTACCGGTGTTGATCTCGAAGGTCCGCAGGTACGACTCATACAGCCGCATCGTCTCGACCCGCCCGGGCAGCAGCGCCGCGACCCGTTGGAACTGCTTCTCGTCGTCGGTGACGATGAACGCCACCTCGAGCTCACCGGCCTGCTCGACGGCGGCAGCGAAGGCGCCAGCCGCGTCGATCGCGAAGAGCACCCCGTACGTATCGGCGAGGGCGAAGGTCTCTGTGGGAGTGGTGATCTGAGGTCCTCGAGCGCCGCCGCGAAGCCAGAGCAGTGGCGCGATCGCCTCGAATGCCATGTCCGTCCCCACGACCCGTGGGTCCTCGTAGGTCATGGTGAAAAACTCGACGTTCTCCTCTAGCCCCTGAGCCATCGGGAAGGGATCGGTGAACTGGTACTCCCCTCGGATGGCCTCACCGCTTGGCGTGACACCGGTGATGGCCGCCTCGAGCCGGGGCTTGGTGATGTGGTCGCAGATCCCTAGCAACTCCCACTCCGGATCGCCTGGCCGCAGCCCCTTCTTGATGAGCGTCTTCTGCTCCTCCGCCGAGACCTCGTTGTTTGTCACGCTGATGGAACGTCGGCGGCCGCCGTCCTGCCGGTTGAGCCTCATCACGGCGTGCGCCGTTGTGCCGGACCCTGAGAAGAAGTCAAGCACCAAGGCATCCGGCTTGTCTGCGATGAAGAAGCGCAGAGCGTCCTCGACGGCGTAGAGGGACTTCGGGAAGGGAAACCGGCGCTTTGGAATTAGGGAGCGCAGGATCCACGAACCGTACGTGCGGGCGTCGTGGGACCCCTTGTTCCAGACGGTCTTCGCGTACAGCACCCGCGGTCGGTCCGCTGCGTAGTCGATCTCCAGCCACCCCTGCGAAGCCCGCCCGGTCTCGATGAGCTCGCCTGAAGCGAGTCGCTCAATCTGAGCGTTACGAAGGTACTGAATGCTCCACTCTCCCGACCTACCCCTCCCTGTAGATCGCACATGTCCGTTCTCCAGACGTGTCTCGAATGAGGCTCGGTTCAACTCCCACCGACCGTCTGAGCCGTCAGTTTGAGTAGGCCAAGTTGCTTCTGTTCCCGCCGGAGGCTTGTAAGTCGCGCGGTCCATGTGCGCCGGAAGCGGAGCGTCAGAGCCGACGATGGCTCCACTGGTCGGATCAAGAAGTATTGGATAGAACTTGCTGGGCGAGTCGCTGCGAGCTGGACCCGCACCCAGACGCCGGAGTTGGTTCCAGATAGGCGACCTGTTCTGCTTCTCAGTCCGCCGCTCGGTGAACAGCATGTCGTCAGGTGTCTTGGCGGGGGCGGCTCTGCCGATCATCACGAAGAAGATGAACTCGTTGACTCGCGTGAACTCTCTGTTCCGGGCCGCCCCGCTCGGACTGATCACCGACGAGATCATCTGGATGGTGGCTTCAGGGAAGGTTTGCTGTAGCAACAGCCCGAGGCGGAGGTACTCCTTCTCGTCGATGGTGACGATCAGCACCGAGTCGTTGGGGTTGAGCAGCTTGCGCGCGAGCTTGAGTCGGCGCTCCATGAAGGACAGCCACTTGCTGTGGCGATAGGCGTCTTCCCCGTCGACGTAGTCGTTGTTGTATTTCCAGTCCTTGGCGCCGGTGTTGTAGGGCGGGTCGATATAGATCGCGTCGACGGCGCCCTGGCTGGTGAAGAGCATGGCCTCGAGCGCGTGGAAGTTCTCCGCGTTGATGACGGCGTGGTGCGGCTTGTCTCCTCCTCGGCGCACGGCTCCGGTGGAGCGCAGCCCGGGGTAGATCGGGTCTCGGAAGTCGGCGACGACCACGAGCTCGTCCAGCGGTGCGTCCCGCTCGACGTCGCCGTCGAGATCCAGCAGGTGTGCCTGGTGCCCCGTCTTGGTCTTGGTGATGGTTTGGACTCGCCAGGTGCGGGCGTCCTCATGAGGTCCGCTCTGACCGCGGGGGGCGATGAGGCGGACCTTGTCCCCAGCTCTGACCGTCCGGCCGTACAGCTCGACGGTCTCTGGCTTGTGCTTCTCGAAGTTCAGACCGAACTCGCGCCGGCGGGCGAGGGTGCTGATCTGCGTGCGAAGTTCGGCCGCGAGCGACCTGTCAACCCGCTCTACGCGGTCCAGCAGGTTGTTGAGGTCGTTGGCCATGGGGTGGTGAGCTCCCGGTGTGGTGGGTGGGTTCTGCCCATGACCTTACGGCCCGTCTCAGGTTGAGCTGCTCGAACTTCATCGCGTCTCGTAGTCGCGCGGATCCAGGCCTAGGTGGGCCATGACGTCCCACAGCTCGGCGTCGGCAGCGATGGGCTTGCCGAACTCGCGCAGGACCTCGGCTCGGTGCCTAGCGATCGCGCCGATGAGTGCGGCGATGACCCGCCGGGACTGCGGCGGGTGAGCGGTGGCGTGCTCGCCGGCCCATCCCAAGGCACCGTCGCGGTCGCGGCCACGGTCGATCCGCTTCCAACTCATCTCGCACTGCTGCTTGAACTTCTCGGCGCGCGTGGTCCCGGCCTCGTCGAGGCCACCGCCCTCGAGCGCGTCCTCGGTGGTGTCCAGGAACTGCTCGAGCACGTTGTAGGTGCGGTCGGCGAGCTGGTCGTCCTCGCGCAGGACCTTCCAGAACCTGTCCCACAGCCGTCGCCCCTGGACGTCCTGGTCGCGTGGCACCAGCTGCGCCTGGATCAGCTCGGCGAAGGAGAGGTCGTCGAGGTCGTTGAGTGCCTGGGCGGTGAAGC
>JAKOZM010000295.1 GCA_029779995.1 Actinomycetes bacterium | reverse complement strand
CCCCACATCGGGTCGGTCGGGCAGATCGAGCAGGTGGCCGAGGATCGGCTGGAGATGGTGCTGCCGGGCCGTCTGCGTCAGGCCGTGGCGCGGGCGCTCGTGGCTTCCCACCCCTACGAGGAGCCCGCCTACGACTTCACGGCGATCGAGCAGGTACGCGACGGTGTGGGTCTGGGCCGGGTCGGAACAGTCCCGCCGATGTCGTTGGCCGAGTTCGCCGATGTCGTGGCGGCCGCCTTGCCGGCCACGCCCACGGGGGTCCGGTTCGCCGGCGACCCGGACCGGCAGATCTCGACTGTCGCAGTCGTCGGCGGCTCTGGAGCTGGCGAGCTGGCCGGTGCCAGCGACGTGGCTGACGTGCTGGTGACCAGCGATCTGAAGCATCATGTCGTCGATGAGCACATCGCGGCCGGCGGGTGTGCTGTGATCGATGTGGCTCACTTCGCCAGTGAGTGGCCGTGGTGCCCGCGTACGGCACACCGGCTGACCGAAGTGGGTGTGTCAACGACCGCCAGCACCCGGGTGACCGATCCGTGGACCGGTAGGAGGTAACAGATGAAGGCCGATCCGTTCGTCCAAGAACGCCTGCTCGAATTGCCGGTGATCGATCAGAAGCTTGCTCAACTGGCTAAGGAGCAGCGGGTATCGCCATTGCGCGAGCAGGTGACCCAGACCCGAGCCGCCGCCGTCAAGGCCGAAGAGGCCCTCGTGGACACTCGCACGAGCATCAAGGATCTGCAGCGTGAGATCACACGCGCTGAGCAAGACGTACAGACGGTTCGCAGCCGCGTGGAGCGTGATCAGCGCACCTTGGAGTCAGCGGGCGTCTCGGCCAAACAGGTCCGCGATCTGCAGCACGAGCTGGCCAGTCTCGCTCGCCGGCAAAGCGAGCTCGAGGACGTCGAGTTGGAGATCATGGAACGCCTCGAACAGAGCACGGTGGGCTTACAGGCGGCTGAGCAGGCGATGAGCGATGCCGATTCGGCCGCTGAGCTGGCGGCAGCGGCGTGGGATCGCCGGGCGGACGAGATCGCGGCCGAGACCGTGGCCTTGGAGCAGCGACGCGGCCAGATCATCGCTGACCTGCCGGGCGACCTGGTCGCCCTCTACGAGAAGGTGCGCGCGCGGTCTGGACAGGGCGCTGCTCTGTTGCAGTTCGGTCGCTGCGGGGCGTGCCAATTGATGCTCAGTTCCTCGGATCTCGATCGGGTGCGGGCAGCCGCTTCCGACGAGGTCGTGCGGTGCGACGAGTGTGGAGCGATCATGATCCGCACGGGGGAGTCAGGGCTGTGAAGCCGACGCAGGTGGACTTCCCCGCCGGCGTCGTGCAAGGGTCCGGGACGGTGCTCGCCGTCGTCGACGTGGCCGGACTACCGGGGGTCATCACCGACCGCACCCCCTTTCACCCGGTCGACCACACCTGGCCCGACCAGCCCGCGGACACGGGCACCCTCAATGCCGCACCGGTGGTGGACGCACTGCTCGGGGCGGTGGCCTCTGACGGCACTGTCAGCGTCGGCACCGAGATCGCCACACGGCGGGGGGACGAGGCCTACGACTGGGTCGTCGTGCACCGGGTGGATGGGCCGGCGCCGGCGGTGGGGGACATCGTCGACCTGCAGGTGGACGCCGCCCGCCGGGCGGCCTTGAGTCGTGCCCACACGGCCTGTCACGTGGTGGCATTGGCGCTGAACGGTGCCCTCGCCGGCGCCTGGCGCAAAGACGTGGTCCGCGACGACATCGGCAACCCCGACTTCGATCGCCTGGCGCTGTCGGAGTCCCGCATGACCCCCGATGAGGCGCGCGACACCTACCGACTGGGCAAGTCTTTGCGCAAGAAGGGGTTCGACAGTGCCGCTTTGCTCGACGACCCGCAGGCCGTGGCCGAGCAGGTGATGGCCACAGTGCGTGACTGGGCCGCCGCCGATGCCAGCATCCGGATCGAGGCCAGCGGGCCCTATCTCACCGACATGCGGTACTGGTGCTGCGAGGTACCGCAGGGGACATACCGGATCGCCTGCGGCGGGACCCACATCACGGCGCTACGCGAACTCGGCGATGTGACCGTCCGGTACGAATGCCCCGACCCCGCCACGGTCGTCGCTGTCACCACTGTCGTACCGCCCGCCTGACGAGCGCGGCGCGCGTCCCCGCCCGGCGTGGGTTAGAAAGGGGCCATGCGCCACTTCCATGCCCCCGGGCGTGTGAATCTCATCGGGGACCACATCGACTACATGGGCGGCACCGTGCTCCCCATGGCGATCGACTACGGCACGGACGTGTGGGTGCGGCCCCGGCCCGACAGGCTGATCGTGGCGCAGTCCGAGAACTTCGCGGAGCTGGGCACGATCACCGCCGACAGCACCGCGACGGCGGCACGCGACGAGTGGCACTGGGTGAACTACCTCGTGGCAGTCTTCTTCGCGATGCGCGAGCGGGGCATCGAGGTGCCCGGGGTCGATGTCCGGGTGCGGGGGCGCATTCCCAACGGCGCGGGGCTGTCGTCGTCAGCGTCGTTGGAACTCGGTGCGGCCGTGGCTCTCAATGCGTTGGCGGGGGCGGGTCTGAGCGCGACTGATCTGGCGCTCGTCGGGCAGGAGGCCGAGAACGAGTTCATCGGGGTGGCCTGCGGCGTCATGGACCAACTGGCGATCGCGTCCGGTGTCGCAGGTCACGCACTGGCCATCGACTGCGGCACCTTTCAGGTGTCCCCGGTGCCGTTCCCGGCCGACCTCGCAGTGGTCGTGGCCAATACCAATCACCGCCGGGAGCTGGCCACGAGCGCCTACAACGATCGGCGGTCGTCCTGCGAACGGGCGCAGACCCTGCTGGGCCGGCCGCTTGTCGGGATAGGCGAGGATCAGATGGCCGACGCGCTGGGTGCTCTGCCACCGGATCTGGTACCGCGTGCCCGGCACGTCATCACCGAGCAGGCACGCGTCCTCGCCTTCATCGCGGCGCTGGCAGCAGAGGACCTGGCCGCACTCGGCACACTGATGCGGGCCTCGCACGAGTCGTTACGCGTCGACTTCGAGGTCACGGGCTCGGCCCTCGACGCGCTGGCGCAGTCGGCCTGGGAGGCCCCGGGTTGTGTCGGGGCGCGGATGACCGGTGGGGGTTTCGGAGGCTGCACGGTGAACCTCGTGGTGCCCGAACAGGTGGGTGAGTTCACGGCGGCGGTGAGTGCGGCCTACACCGGATCCTCGGGCCTGGTCGCCGACTTCTACGTCGTGCGGCCGGCCGCAGGTGCCCACGAGGTCACGTCATGATCGAAGGCCCACTGGGTGATCTGCTGGTCTACGCCCAGGATCATGGGCTCATCACGGCCGTGGATGTGCCCTACGTGCGAAACAGGGTGCTGGAGGTGCTCAGGATCGCCGAGTATGACCTGGTCAGCGAAGGCACGGGCAGCCCGGCGACCATCGATCACCTGCTGCGTCCGCTGCTCGATGACGCTGCGGCTCGTGGTCTGATCGAACCGGACACGCCGACCCAGCGCGATCTGTGGGACACCGCGATCATGGGGTGTTTCGTACAGCGACCGTCCGCGGTTCAGCACCTCTTCTGGCAGGACTACCAACGCTCACCACTGGCGGCCACTGACCATCTGCATGCGGGCGCGGTCGCCAGCAATTACATCCGGGTCACCCGGACCGATCGCAATCTGAGCTGGGCCTACCCCTGCGAGTACGGGGTGCTGGACATGACCATCAATCTGTCCAAGCCGGAGAAGGACCCCCGCGATATCGCGGCTGCGGCATCTGCGGCGGGCGGCGGCTACCCGGCCTGCCTGCTGTGCCGGGAGAACGAGGGTTACGCTGGGCGGCCCGACCACCCGGCCCGGCAGAATCTGCGCCTGATCGACCTGGAACTGACCGGGGAGCCCTGGTTCCTGCAGTACTCGCCGTACAGGTACTACAACGAGCACTGCATCGTGCTCTCACAGGAACACCGGCCCATGGTCATCAGTGCGGCCACGTTCCGGCGGTTGGCCGAGTTCACGGCCATCCTGCCGCACTACCTCGCCGGGTCGAACGCGGATCTGCCGATCGTGGGCGGTTCGATCTTGAGCCACGACCACTACCAGGGCGGCCATTACGAGTTCCCGATGGACCGGGCCAAAACCCTGTGGTCGACCACCCGCGATGGCGTCGACGTGCGTGTCCTGCAGTGGCCACTGGCGGTTCTGCGGTTGAGTGGTGACGATGAGCGTGTGTTGAGCCTGGCCGACCGCGTGCTGGCGGGTTGGCGATCGTACAGCGACCCAGGACGCGGTGTCCTCGCGTACTCAGGGGGGACCCCGCACAACACGATCACCCCCATCGCACGGCGGATGGCTGGGCGCCTGCGGCTGGATCTGGTGCTGCGCAACAACCGGACGAGCGCCGAACACCCCGACGGCCTCTTCCATCCGCATGCGCAGATCCACCCTGTCAAGAAGGAGAACATCGGGCTGATCGAGGTCATGGGCCTGGCTGTCCTGCCCGACCGCTTGCAGACGGAACTACAACTCGTGGCCGAGGCGCTCGCCTCTGGGGGCCCATTGGCGCCGGCTGCGAATGCTCACCAGCCCATGCTGGAGATGCTGCGCGAGGCCGACTCCCCGGCGAACCTCGAGCAGGCGTACCTGCAGACCCGCGATGCTGCGTCGGCCTACTTCGTGGCGGGGCTCGAACACTGCTCGGTGTTTGGCCGGGACATCGTTGCAGGGTGCCAGGACTTCCTCGCCACACTGGATTGACCACGGTGGCGATTCCATGCCGAGCCAGGCAGGGGGCTGGGGGAGATGGTTCGGGGTGTACCCGAGACCATCTGGAAAACTCCGCACGGCGTGCGCCTCGGTGCGGAGTTTTCCAGGTTCTCAACCTCGCAAATGCCTCATAACCGGTATTTGATCAGCATTTCGCCGCAAGAGTCGGGCGTAGACCCAAAAACGTGCGGAGTTTTCCAGGCAACTGTTCCTCAGACACGCCAAGGGCGCCGACAGCGGACGCGATGTCCGCCGCTGGCGCCCTTGGGAACGAGGTACGTCAGTCGAGATCGTTCTTGACGTCGTGTGCCTTGTCCGACACCGTGTCCTTGGCGTCCTCAGCGCGGTCGCCGATGCGCTCGGCGGCCTCTTGGCCCTTGTCGTGCAGGGTCTCGCCGGTGTCCTGGTCGTGATCCCGGATGCCCTCCACGGTTTCCTTGGCCTTGTCGCCGAGGTCTTCCGCGGTGTCTTTAACGCGCTCTGTGAAACCCATAAATGAGTCCTTTCTCTTCGGTTAGCAGACACCTACCCGGCCGGTGGCCGGCTAGACCGGACGGATAGACCGGGTGCTGCGGGGAACGAGATGGCATGGCAATCAAGGACCCACAGTTGCATGAGGAGTTGAGCAATGACGACGGCAAGGCCAAGGGACGCAAGTTGATCGCACGCAAGAACGGCCATGCCAGCCGCTACGACAACTGGACGGTGTTCGACCTGAAACTGCGCGCCAAGGAACTGGGTCTGCAGGGCTATTCCGACAAGAGCAGGGCGCAACTGATCGACATGGTGCGCCACCACTGAGAGGAAACGATGACCACACACACAGGCCGAGTCGAACCCGGCGAGGCGACAGATCCGGAACGCAATGACCCACCACCCGGCCAGGAACACCTGCCGGAAGGTGGCACAAGTGTCGGTGCCCATGAGGTGGCACCGGAAGAGATTGGAGAGAGCGGATGAAACTCATATCGGTATTTATCGTGGCGGCCCTGGCTGCCGTGGCTGGCATCTTTGTGATGAAGCGGATGGGACAGGGTGGGGAACTGCCGGTGGAGGGCTTCGACGCTGCGATGCCCCTGACCCCGGTACCGCCCATTCAGGAGGCGCTATGAGTCTGATGACGAAACTCAAGAAAGGTCTGCAGTTCGTCTACGGCTCCGCCGAGCTCGACCCGGCGCGTGACCCGATGACCAACCTCGATCGCGAGGAGCACGGCCAATCCCAAACACCTGAGAAGGCCAAGGACTGGGACCGGGGCTGAGGCCTTGAAACCGGTAGTGTGCCCACGGACCAGTGTGCGTGGGCACACTGCTGAGCGAAGCACGGCCACCCGCCAATAGCCTCGCGAGCATGGGCATCGACGTCGCCGGCAGCACTTTCGGAATCCATACAGAGACCACCTCGTACGTCTTCGGCGTCACGGGCGAGGGCCTGCTCCGACACCTGCATTGGGGTGGCCGCATCGAACTCTGCGATGTCATCGTGGAACCCTTGTGGGAGTTGTCCACCAATGACCTGATCCAGGATGTGACCCCTCAGGAGTACCCCGGCCACGGGCGGTTCCGCTACAACGAGCATTGCCTCGCGATCATGTTCTCGGACGGCGGGCGCGAACTCGATCTGCGCTACGCAGGGCACGACCTCGGAGCTGCCCTGGTGGTGCACCTGCGCGACGACAGGGGGGTGCGGGTCGATCTTCACTACGAGGTCCTGGAGAGCATCGATGTCATCCGGCGGTGGGTCGTGGTGTATGCCGATGTGCCGGTCAGCGTGCAGGCCGTGGCCAGTGCCCAGTTCCACATCCCATACCGCGACCTCGACCTGCGTAACGTGGCTGGCCGGTGGGGGGCTGAATTCCAGGAGATCGTGCAGCCGGTCACCAGTAAAGTCGTGCTGGAATCCCGGCGCGGGATCTCCAACCACCATCACAACCCGTATGCGGTGCTCAGTCGGCAGGCCACCGAGACCAGTGGCCAGGTCTGGGGGATGGCGTTGGCGTTCAGCGGGAACACCAAGACCGTCGTCGAGCAGACGCAGTACGGCCAGACGCTCGTTCAACTCGGCATCAACGACGCGGATCTGGCGATCGCTCTGAACGCCGGGGACAGCTTCACCGCTCCGGCCGTTGTGGCCACCTACACCCCCCATGGGTTCGACGCGCTGAGCCAGAATCTTCACGACTACGGCCGGTCGTTGATGGAGCCCACCCCGCGGCCGGTGCTGTACAACTCCTGGGAGGCGACGAATTTCGCGGTGACCTGTGACGCCCAGATCGCGCTGGCCCACCGGGCCGCGCAGATCGGGGCGGAACTGTTCGTCGTGGATGACGGCTGGTTCGGCCGCCGCAATCCCGAGCCGACCGGCGGCATCACGGACGGACTGGGGGACTGGTGGGTGGATCCCGCGAAGTTTCCTGACGGCCTGACTCCGCTCATCGATGAGGTGCACCAACTCGGGATGACATTCGGGATCTGGGTGGAGCCCGAGATGGTCAATCCCGGGTCTGATCTGTACGCGGCGCACCCGGACTGGATCTACCACGAGCAGGGCCGGGAGCCGGACACGGCGCGGGGTCAATACGTCCTCAACCTCACCCTTGCGCCCGTCCAGGAGTTCATCACGCAGATGCTGGACGACCTCTTGGCCGAGAATGTCATCGGTTACGTCAAGTGGGATGCGAACCGCCCGATGTCGCAGGTGGGAGCAGGTCGCGATGTCTGGTACCGGCATGTGCAGGCGCTCTACGACATCGTCCGGGAGGTCAAAGGCCGACACCCGGGGGTGCTGTTCGAGGCCTGCGCCTCGGGTGGCGGCCGTATCGATTTCGGGGCCTTGAGCGTGTTCGACGACTTCTGGACCAGTGACAACACCGATGCCCTGGACCGCCTGGACATCCACCGGGGCTACTCGCTGGTCTATCCGCCGCAGGCGATGCGGGCCTGGGTCACCGACGTGCCGAACTTCCTGTCGCAGCGCAGCATCGCATTGACCTTCCGCTTCCACAGTGCGATGACCGGGTCGCTCGGGATCGGTTGTGACCTCACAGCCATGAGTGACGAGGATCTGCGCGCATCGGCAAAACACGTGCAGCAGTACGAGCAGCTGCGGCCATTGATGCAGCGATGGCACCGGCTGGAGAATCCGAGCAGTAACGACTACCGGTTGATTCAGTACTCAAGTCCCGCGGGTGCGGTCCTGTTCGTGTTCCTGCCCGCAAGCCGGCTGGGGCACACCTCGACAACTGTGCGCCTGCGCGGTCTCGAGCCCACCGCCCGCTACCGGTTCGAGCTGGATTGGCAGACCCATGTCGCCCGTGGTGACTACCTCATGAATCGGGGGGTGCGGGTGTGGTTACAGGGCGATTACGCCAGCACGGTCATCCGGTTCGATCGGATGGATGACTAGACCACGAAGGGGATGAGCCGGTAGCGCACGCGCGCACAGTAGGCGCGATAGTCCGGGTACTGATCACGCAAGAACGCCTCTTCGACGCTGGCCTTGGCAAGCCACCACGCGACGAGCATCACCAACGGAACCAAACCCCAGGGCGAGCCGGTGAGGCAGATCCCGAGCATGGCCAGCAGCAGCGCGGAGTAGATGGGGTGGCGCACCACGGCGTACGGGCCACGATCCACCAGCGACCCGCGCTGGCGTGGCTTCGGGTAGGGCGTCAGCGAGTCGCCCAGAGTGAACAGAGACCATGTCCCGACAACGCCACCCGCGACAGCCAGCAGGAGCCCGACCAGGCGCATCCAGGTCCAGGGCCAGGCGGGGCCGACCGCGGAGACGACGATCACGACGGCTCCCAGGGCGAACTGGCCCCAGACCCAGCCCTGACCCCGCGATCCCAGTGTCGGCACCTTCATCATGGGAACCCATTGTGCCGGTCCGAGTAGAGTCGTGGGCATGACCCGTTGGTTAACTGAGCCGGAACAGGACTCCTGGCGTTCCTGGCTGGCGGCGAATCTGCTCGTCCCCGATCGGCTCGGCCGGGACCTGCAGGAGGAGGCCGGACTCACCCTGGCTGACTACGAGATCCTGGTACGCCTGTCCGAGTCGCCGGATCGTCGGGTTCGGATGAGCGATCTGGCCACGCAGACGCTGTCTAGTCGCAGCAGGCTGTCGCATCAGATCGACCGGATGGAGAAGGCTGGCCAGGTACGCCGCGAGGAGTGCCCCGATGACCGGCGAGGGTATTTCGCGGTCCTCACCGAGGACGGCTGGCAGGCACTGGTGGAAGCGGCACCTGCCCACGTCGAGAGTGTCCGGCGGCGCCTCGTCGACGTCCTGACCCCGGCGGAGTTCGCCGAACTCGGCCGGATCAATCAGAAGATCGTCGACGCGCTGTCCTAACCGGCCGATCAGCCGCCGTAGTCCATGTCCCAGATGCGGATTCCGCCCAGAATCCCAGCGGTGTTCGCCACGATCTTCGCCTTGGGGCCCAAGTCGACGCTCGACAGGTGCTTGGCGTTGCCTCCGCCGACGTAGATCTTGTCGTAGAAGAGGAACTCGTCGAAGATCTGCATCGCCTCGAGTACCCGCTTACGCCACTTCTTGTTGCCGATCTCTTTGCGGGCTGCGTTGCCCACGAAGTCGTCGAAGTCCCCGCCGTGTCCGGTGGGCGCGTGGGACAGTTCCATGTGCGGGACGAGTTTGCCCTCGTGAAACACCGCGGTGCCGCAGCCGGTGCCCAAGGTCATCACGAACTCGAAACCGGTGCCTTCGACGACCGCGCAACCTTGCACGTCGGCGTCGTTGGCGACCTTGACCGGGATGTCGAACTCGTCGGCGAGTGCGGTGGCCAGGTCGAAGTTGTGCCACATGTTGGCCATCGCCTCATCGCGCGGACCGCCGTACTCCAGACGTGACAACGACGGGATGTTGAGCACGCGGCCGCTGCGGACCAGCCCGGGGAACCCGACGGAGGCACGACTGGCCGCCGGTAGTTGGGACTTGAGTTCGCTGAGTTTCTCGACCAGCAGGCTCGGCGAGCAGGGGTAAGGGGTCTCGATCCGCACACGATCCGCGATCATCTGCCCGTTGATGTCCAGCACGCTGGCCTTGAGGCCCGACCCACCCACGTCGACAGCCAGTGTGAGGACGTCCGGGGGCCAAGCGGTGGTGGCATGCGGGGAGTCGGTCATCTGGAGCCCTCTCGTTCGGTCAGGATCTCGGAGCCGGTGTCGGTGACCAGGATCGTGTGTTCGAACTGCGCGGTGCGTTTGCGATCCTGGGTGACCACCGTCCAGCCGTCCTCCCAGATCTCGTAGTTGATGGTCCCGAGCGTGAGCATAGGCTCAATGGTGAAGGTCATGCCTGTTTCCAGGATGAGATTGGCTGTCGGGTCGTCGTAGTGCGGGACGATGAGTCCCGAGTGGAATGCTGTGCCGATGCCGTGACCGGTGAAGTCACGAACCACGCCATAGCCGAAGCGCTTTGCGTAGGACTCAATGACCCTGCCCACCACGTTCAGCGTGCGCCCCGGAGCCACGGCCTTGATGGCGCGCAGCGTGGCCTCGTGGGTGCGTTCGACGAGCAGGCGGGACTCCTCGTCCACGTCGCCGGCCAGGAACGTAGCGTTCGTGTCGCCGTGCACCCCGTGGATATAAGCGGTGATGTCGATGTTGACGATGTCGCCGTCGTTGATCACCGTGCTGTCCGGAATCCCGTGACAGATCACCTCGTTCAGCGACGTGCACAGACTCTTCGGGAAACCCCGATAGCCCAGCGTCGATGGGTAGGCGCCGTGGTCGCAGAGGTACTCATGGCCGATCACGTCGAGGGTGTCTGTGGTCACCCCGGGCGCGACGTTGCGCCCGACCTCATGGAGGGCCTCAGCGGCGAGGCGACCGGCGATACGCATGTTCTCGATCGTCTCGGCGTCCTTGATCTCGGGGCCGAAGTAGGGGCTCGGCTGCGGCCGACCGACGTACTCGGGACGTTCAATATTGGCTGGCACAACGCGCAGTGCGGAGATGCGACCAGGGGTCAGGGTCATAGGGTGAGTCTAGATGTGAGGCGTGAGGACGACGAGATACGAAGGGGTTCTGACATGAAGTGGTACTACTGCCTGGTGCACAACCGCGTGGAGCCGGAGAAGGGGTGCGCCAACTCCGAGCGGCTAGGACCCTACGACAGCGAGGAGCAGGCATCGCATGCCTTCGAGATCGCCCGCAAACGCAACGAGCAGTGGGACGAGGGGGAGCAGGAATGGACGCAGGGGTACACCAAGGGTCGTGAGGGCGATGCCGCTCACGATGTCGACTAGCCGATGAGCATCGCGGTGCTCGGCGGGACCGGCCCGCAGGGCAGGGGTCTCGCACTTCGCTGGGCGGTCGCCGGCGAGCAGATCGTGATCGGATCGCGGGATCCGCAGCGCGCGGCCGGGGTGGCCAGTGAGCTCGGCCATGGGATCACCGGCACCGGCAACTTCGAGGCCGCCCAAGGCGCCGACGTGGTGCTGGTGGCCGTCCCCTATGAGGGGCATGCTGCTCTCATCACGGAGATCGCCCCCGCCGTCGAGGCAAAGATCCTCATCGACTGTGTGAACCCGCTGGGATTCGACAAGCAGGGTGCGTTCGCGCTGACAGTCCCCGAGGGGTCGGCCGCCCAGCAGGCTGCAGCGCTGGCTCCGCAGGCGCGGGTGGTTGCCGCTTTCCATCACATCAGTGCTGTGCTGCTGCAGGATCTGCAGGAGCAGTTGGACATCGATGTGCTCGTGCTGTCAGAGGATCGGGAGGCCGCTGATGCCGTGATCGCCCTGGCCGACCTCATCCCCGGGATGCGCGGGGTGTTCGCGGGCCGTTTGCGCAACGCCGGACAGATTGAGTCGCTGACCGCGAACCTGATCAGCATCAACCGCCGCTACAAGGTGCATGCGGGGATTCGGATCACCGACCTGCCGTGATGGTCTAGCTGTACTGGTGCTCCGGTCCGGGGTACTGCCCGTTGACGACCTCGTCAGCCCACGTCTGAACAGCACCGGTGAGCACTGATCGCAGGTCGGCGTACTGCTTGACGAATTTCGCCGGCCTGCCCGGGGTCAGCCCGGCCATGTCCTGCCACACCAAGACCTGCGCGTCGGTGTCTGGACCGGCACCGATCCCGATCGTGGGGATCGAGACAGCGCGGGTGACGGCGTCGGCGAGGTCGGACGGAACCACTTCCAGGACCGTGGCAAAGGCGCCGGCCTTCTCCATGTGTTTGGCGTCCAGGATCAGGCGTTGTCCGGCCTCGCCGCGGCCCTGCACCCGGTAGCCACCGAACTGGTGCACCGACTGTGGTGTGAGGCCAAGGTGGGCCATCACGGGAATGCCGGAGGCGGTCAGGAGTTCGACGTGGGGCAGGACGCGCTCGCCGCCCTCGAGTTTGACCGCGTGTGCCCCGGCTTCCTTCATGAAGCGGGTGGCGGTGTGCAGGGCCTGCTGCGGGGATTCCTGGTAGGAGCCGAAGGGCAGATCCGCCACGACCATGGCGCGCTGCGAGCCGCGCACGACTGCTGCGACCAGGGGGATGAGCTCCTCCACGGTGACCGGGATCGTCGAGTCGTGGCCGTAGACGACCATGGCTGCCGAGTCGCCCACTAGCATGACCGGGATTCCGGCGGCGTCGAACAGACCAGCGGTCAGGGCGTCGTAGGCGGTGATCATGGGCCATTTCTCGCTGCGCTCCTTGGCGGCGGCGAGGTCCCTGGTCGTCACTCGACGACCAGTTGCGGGGCCATATAGGGCTTCGGACATGGGAGCAACCTCCAGCCTCGAGGCTCACGGTGAGTCCCCGGACACAAACATGGTGACATACGAACTTCGGTCTGGGCAATGACCGGGTTGTGGCCGTGCGACGAAAGGGTTTCCGATCGTTGGTTCAGTTTGCGCTCGCAGGCTCATGCCGGAAAGTGAAACCAACTGTCGTGAAAGCGCGGGTCGCCTTAAGATACGGAACAGTCTCGTTTTGGAAAGGCCTGACATGTCGCAAGAGCAAGCCGCCCACACCGGGCATCCCCGCCGCTGGCAGATCCTGGGGGTCCTTGTCGTCAGCCTGCTGGTGGTGGTGCTGGACAACTCGATCCTCAACGTCGCCCTCAAGACGATTCAGGAGGAACTTGCCGCGACCCAGAACGAGATCGTGTGGGCGATCAACTCCTACACGCTGGTCTTCGCCGCGTTCCTGTTCACGTGGGGTGTCCTCGGTGATCGCTACGGCCGCAAGAAGATTCTCGTCATCGGCCTGCTGCTGTTCGGGCTGGCGTCCGCGATCAGCGCCTTCGCCACCACTCCGATGCAGCTCATCCTGGCGCGCGGGTTCATGGGTATCGGGGGCGCATCCGTATTGCCTGTGACACTGGCCATCATCACTGTGGTCTTCCCGCCCCATGAACGGGGTAAGGCGATCGGGCTGTGGGCTGCTGCGGTGGGCGGCGCGATTGCCCTCGGACCACTGCTCGGCGGCTTCCTGCTCGAGCACTTCTGGTGGGGCTCGGTCTTCCTGATCAACGTGCCCATCGTGATCGTGGGGGTCGTGGGTATCCTCGCGCTGGTCCCTGAGTCGAAGAACCCGAATCCAGGACGCCTCGATCCCGTGGGTCTGGTGCTGAGCATCAGCGGTCTGCTACTGCTCGTCTACGGCATCCAGCATGGTGGGGATACCCAGGAATGGCTCAGCCCCGATGTCGCCGGCTGCATCATCGGCGGGCTGCTGATCCTGGGACTCTTCCTGTGGCTGGAGAAGCGCAGCGACCACGGCAGCCTCGACCTGACGTTGTTCCAGATCCGCTCGTTCAGCATCCCCTTGACGGTTGTGTCGCTGACCTTCGCCGCAATGACCGGCAGCTTGTTGTTCCTGGCTTTCTACATGCAACTCGTGCGCGGATACAGTCCGCTGCAAGCAGGCGCGTTCACTTTGCCTGTCGCTGTGGGGCAGCTGCTCGCCGCTCCGCGCAGCGCGAAGATGGTCGAACGCTTCGGGGCGCGCAAGGTGATCGCCTTCGGTCTAGCGCTCACCGCCGTCGTATTCCTGGCCATCGCTGCGCTGCAACCGAGTACGCCAGGCTGGGTTCTGCTCGTCGCCTTCTTCGTCCTCGGCTTCGGCTTGGGCAATACCATCGCTCCCTGCACCACCCGGATGACGTTGGCCACACCGCCGGAGAAGTCCGGTGCCGGCTCGGCGGTCCAGAACACCGTGCGGCAGGTCGCCGCAGCCATCGGTGTGGCGGTGCTCTCCTCGGTGGTCGCGGTCGTCTACAGCAATTCAATGCAGACCACGCCTGGCATCGATCAGGTTCCCGAGCCTGCCCGGGGTCTCATCACCGACTCCATCGGCGGTGCCTACGAGGTTGTCGGTCGGGGTCTGGACTCCGGACAGCTGCAGCCCGCCCAGGCCAGCGCCCTGCAGAACGCCGCGATCGACAGTTTCATGCAAGCCTTCCACCTCGCGGCGCTGGCCTCCGCGTTGCTGGTGGTCATCGGGTTGATCGTGCTGGCCTGGCGGATGCCCGCGCAGCCGGAGCATGCCGCGTGGGGCGGACATGCAGGCAGCGAGGACGTGGTGGATCCGGAGTTGGCCCCGGACGCGTTTGCCGGCGAAGACGAGACGCGATGACCCCTGGCCGGCCGCGCGACCCGCGCATTGACGCTGCCCTGCAGCAGCATTTGGTACCCATGCTGGTGCAGTGCGGCCCCGACGGGTTCAGCGTGGATGACCTTGCCAGCCGCTGCGGAGTAAGCAAAGCGGCCATCTACCGTCGCTATCGCGGCCGTGAAGAACTCATCGCGGCGGGTTTCGCCGCTGTCAACGAGACGATGCCCGACGTCAGCGACCTGCCGCTGCGCGAGGCCCTGATCGCGCACTTGGAGTGGGTGAAAGGCGCGGTCGGCTCTGCCCTGACGGCGTCGTGGCTCGTGGCCATTCAACAACGGCCCCAGTTGTATTCCCAGTACATGGCCACGGTCGTGGCCCCACGCAGGGAGGCGCTGGCACGGATCGTGCGCCGTGGGCAGCAGCAGGGTCAGATCGCCGAAGCAGCCGATCTTGACGTGATCCTGACCTGCTTGAGCGCGCCTGCCGTCCTGGCGGGAATGCACCGGGCCGGTCCGCATCCCGCGCAGCGAGTGTCTGTGGCTGACGTCGTGGACACCGTGCTGGCCGGCATCCTCAGTCCAGCGGCTCGCGCCACCGGTTCGTGATCGGCAGCCGGCGGTCCCGGCCGAACGCTTTGAACGTGATCTTCGTGCCAGGCGGGTACTGCCGGCGTTTCCACTCGGCGAAGTCGGTCATGCGGATGACCCGAGCGACAAGATCAGCGTCGTGGCCGGCAGCGACGAGGTCATGTGCGCCAAGGTCGTTGCCCACGTAGTCCTCGAGCACCGCGTCCAGCACGGCGTAGTCGGGCAGGGAGTCGGAGTCCTTCTGGTCAGGGCGCAACTCTGCCGACGGGGGCTTGTCGATGCTGTTCTGCGGGATCGGCCCGGGGTGCCCGGCACGTAAGGCCGAGGCATTGCGCCAGCGTGCCATCTCGAAGACCAGCGTCTTGGGGACATCCTTGATCGGAGCGAAGCCACCGACCGCATCGCCATAGATCGTGGAGTAGCCGACCGCGAGTTCGCTCTTGTTGCCGGTAGCCAGGACCAAGTGCCCCTCCGAATTGCTGATCGCCATCAGTATCGCTCCGCGAACCCTGGCCTGCAGGTTCTCGGCGGCGATCCCGGTCAGCGACAGGGTGCGCTGGTAGGCATCGACCATTTCGCTGATCGGTACGGTACGCAGATTCATGCCAGTCAGCGACGCCGAGAGCGCCGCGTCGCCCAGTGAGTGCTGGGAGGAGTAGACGCTGGGCATCCGCACGCCGTGGACATGCTGGGCGCCCAGTGCGTCGCACGCGATCGCCGCCACCAGGGCGCTGTCGATCCCACCGGACATGCCCAGCACCACTGAGCGGAAGCCGTTCTTGTGCACGTAGTCCCGCAGACCCGTCACGAGGGCCATATATACCTCGCGGGCATCTGACAGGGGCTCGGCGATCTGGGATGGGGCGACGTCGGAGTGGGCCTTGCCGGGCAGTTGGAGGCCTTCGGTCGCAGCGGGAAGCTCGAGGTCGGCCACGAGCACGTGGTCGACGAACTGCGGTGCCCGGGCGATCAGGCTCCCATCCGCGCCGACGATCATCGAGTCACCGTCGAACACCAACTCGTCCTGTCCGCCCCACAGGTTGACGTAGGCGACCGCCGAGCCGATCTCCTGCGCCCGCCGTGAGCACAGGTCGAACCGCACGTCGTCCTTGTTGCGTTCGTAGGGACTGCCGTTGATGACCAGCAACAACCCGGGCGGATCCACGGCCAGGCTGGTCAGCGGTCCCGCACTGACCCAGATGTCCTCGCAGACGGCAAGAGCCACTTGCGCCTCACCGATCAGCAGCCGGCACGGCTGGCTGGCGGACTGGAAGTAGCGGCGCTCATCGAAGACCCCGTAGTTCGGCAGGTGGTGCTTACCGTAGCCGGCCACGATCCGTCCGTCGTGCAGGACGGCCGCCGCGTTGTACCCGCGCCGATCCACGCCCGGATCCGGTGCTGGGGCCAAGTGCCCGACCACCACCGGGGTGTCGCCGAACCCTGCCGCATCGAGATCCGACGCCAACTGCTCCAGACCGTGAGCGCTGGCGCGCTGGAAGGACGGCCGCAGCGCGAGATCCTCGATGGGGTATCCGGTCAGCATCATCTCCGGGAAGGCGACGAGGTCTGCCCCACGCCCGACAGCGGCGGCCGTCGTCTCCACCACGAGGGCCCGATTGCCGAGCAGGTCGCCGACCGTGGGATTCACTTGTGCCAATGCCAACCGCAGTGTCGCCATGGAAGTCAGTCTGGCACTGCGCGTGCATGAGGTGTGCTTGGCCGTCGCGACCCATTCCGGCGTACTACGGCAGGATGGGGGCATGGACAGGCAGACAGAGTACGTGCTGCGCACGATCGAAGAGCGCGACATCCGATTCGTGCGACTGTGGTTCACTGACGTGTTGGGAATCCTGAAATCGGTCTCGATCGCGCCGGCGGAACTCGAGGGCGCTTTCGCCGAGGGCATCGGTTTCGACGGCTCGGCCATCGAGGGCTTCAGCCGCGTCACCGAATCCGACATGCTCGCCAAGCCCGATCCATCCAGCTTCCAGGTGCTGCCCTGGCGGGGCGAGGAGATGCCAGTCGCCCGCATCTTCTGCGACATCCTGCTGCCCGACGGTTCCCCCTCCTACGCCGATCCGCGGTGGGTCCTCAAGCGGCAGTTGGCCAAAGCCGCCCAGCAGGGTTTCACGTTCTACACCCACCCTGAGATCGAGTTCTTCCTGTTCAAGGACAACCCGCCTCCCGGGGACGATCCCGTCCCGATCGACAATGTCGGCTACTTCGATCACAGCCCGCACCCGGTGGGGCAGGACTTCCGCCGGCAAGCCATCAACACCCTCGAGCACATGGGCATCTCGGTCGAGTACTCCCATCACGAGGGCGGTCCGGGCCAGCAGGAGATCGACCTACGCTATGCCGACGCGTTGACGACTGCGGACAACATCATGACCTTCCGGCTGGTCGTCAAAGAGGTGGCACTCGAACACGGCATGTTCGCCTCGTTCATGCCCAAGCCGTTCACGGAGTACCCCGGCTCAGGCATGCACACCCACGTCAGCCTTTTCGAGGGCGACAGCAACGCGTTCTTCGAGCCCGGCGCCGACCTGCAGTTGTCGGTGCTGGCCCGGCAGTTCATCGCCGGATTGTTGCACCATGCGCCCGAGATCACTGCTGTCACGAATCAGTGGATCAACTCCTACAAGCGCCTGGCCGGCGGCATGGAGGCCCCCGCCTACATCTGCTGGGGCCATAACAACCGGTCTGCACTGGTGCGGGTGCCGATGTACAAGCCGCACAAGGGGCAGTCCACACGCATCGAGTTCCGCTCCCTGGACGGCGCCACCAACCCGTATCTGGCCTATGCGCTGATCCTGGCTGCGGGGCTCAAAGGCATCGAGGAGAAGTACGAGCTTCCTGCGGCCACCGAGGATGACGTCATGGCCCTCACCGGTGGCGAGCGCCGGGCATTGGGCCTCAAGCCGCTGCCAGGATCGCTGGACCAGGCGATCGCGGCGATGGAGAACTCAGAGCTGGTCGCCGAGACCCTCGGTGAGCATGTTTTCGACTTCTTCTTGCGCAACAAGAAGCGCGAATGGGAGGAGTACCGGGCGCATGTGACGCGCTTCGAGTTGGAGCGCTACCTGTCGCTATGAGCCCGCGCCGCGCAAGTCTGGAGTCCGAACTGGTAAGGATCGGCTTCACGGTCATCCCGCAGGCGCTGGCCGGGTTGGACACGCTGTCCCAGGCAGGGCTGGACGGCGTTCTGGAACCGGGCGACTTCGCGCTGGCCGCTGATCCCGACCGGGCGCTGGAGGTGCTGGCGAGCTTGGCCACCGACTGCCAGGGCTGTCACGCCATCCTGCGCGACCCGGTGCACAAGGCCCGCATGCTGTCTTTGCTGGGCATGTCGAAGAGCCTCGGTGACTTCCTGCAGCGGTACCCGAGCATGGCCGCGGTCTTCGCGACCGACGGCATCGACGGTGCCCGGGATGCGATCCTGGCCGCAGCCACCGCGCCGGACCCGATGTTGGCCATCCGCGTGGCGTACCGGCGCGAGTTGCTGGGAGTCGCTGCCCGGGACCTCTCCGGCGAAGCCACCCTGGAACAGACCACAGGTGAGCTCACCGATCTGGCCGATGCGGCGCTTGAGGCGTGCCTGCGCATCGCAGTGGCCGAGGTGGGGGAGCGGGCCCACGATGTGCGGTTGGCGGTAGTGGCCATGGGCAAGACGGGCGGCCGGGAACTGAACTACATCTCCGACGTGGACGTCGTGTTCATCTGCGAGCCCAGTCGACCCGATGTCAGCACCGACGTAGCCATGCGTGCGGGCCAGCAGATCGCCAGCAAGCTGATGCAGATCGCCAACGCCGCGACCAGCGAGGGGTCCATCTGGGAGGTGGATGCCGCTCTGCGCCCGGAGGGCAAGGCGGGGGCGCTCGTGCGCACCATCGACTCCTACGTGGCCTACTACCGGAAATGGGCCAAGACCTGGGAGTACCAGGCACTGCTCAAGGCCCGGCCAGCCGCCGGGGACATGGACCTGGGAGCTCGGTACGTCGATGCGGTCGCGGACTTCGTGTGGACCGCTGCGGATCGGGAGAACTTCGTTGATGATGTGCAGGCGATGCGTCGCCGCGTCGAGGAGCACATCCCGCGCAAGGAGGCCGGCCGGGAGATCAAGCTGGGCCGCGGTGGGTTGCGCGACGTCGAATTCGCCGTCCAACTGCTGCAGTTGGTCCACGGCCGCAGTGATGTCACCTTGCGCTCACCCAACACCCTCACCGCCCTCGAGTCGCTGGCGACTTGGGGGTACGTCGGGCGCGAGGACGCGTCGAGCATGGGTGCGGCCTACCGCTTTCTGCGCATCCTGGAGCATCGCGTGCAACTGCGGCAGATGCGTCGCACGCACTTGTTCCCCGACGTCGAGTCGGAGTTGCGGATCGTGGCGCGCTCGATGGGGATGCGCGGCAACCCGGTGGTCGAGATCGAGACTGCATTCGGCAAACAGGTCCGGCAGGTGCGCAGACTGCACGAGAAGCTGTTCTACCGGCCGCTGCTCAACGCCGTGGCCCGCCTGGATTCCGGTGAGGCGCGGCTGACCACCGAGGCCGCCGAGCAGCGGCTGCGCGCCTTGGGCTACCAGGACCCGAAGGGCGCTCTGCGGCATCTGGAGTCCCTGACCAACGG
Source organism: Actinomycetes bacterium (assembly GCA_029779995.1). Next base: position 3,031 of record JAKOZM010000295.1, on the reverse strand, counting down.
CGTCAGTCGCAGGGCGTCGATCCAGCGCACGTTGTTGCCGGTGATGCTGCGTTGGTTCGCGGACTGCCCGGATCCGGATGCCGGGCTGCTGGGTTTTCGCAGGGTCTCCGATGCGCTGGGTTCCACCCCCTGGTACCTGCGCCTGCTGCGCGACGAGTCGCAGTCCGCCGACAACATGGCCCACGTTCTCGCCTCGTCGCGGTTCGCCACCGATCTGCTGTTGCGTGCCCCGGACGCGGTGCAGATCCTGGCCTCCCCGGAACTGCTGACGCCGCGGCCGGCGCCGGACATCGCGGCCGAAGCTCACGCCATGGGTCTGCGGCAAACCGACCCGGAGTCTGCGATCGTCGCGATCCGAGCGACCCGGCGTCGCGAGCTGTTCCGGGTCAGTGCCGCTGACACCTTGGACCGGCTGCCGGTCACGCAGGTGGGCTCGGCCCTGAGTGACATCGCGGATGCCACTATCCAGGCTGCCCACGCGGTGGCCACCAACGCCGTGATCTGGCAGGGTAGGGCGGCCGAGGAGCTCATCGAGTTCGTGGTGATCGGCATGGGCCGCTATGGCGGCCAGGAACTCGGTTACGGTTCCGATGCGGATGTGATGTTCGTGTACCGGGCTCGCTCAGGGGTGGCCGATGCGCAGGCCTCGGATGCAGCCATGGCCGTCGCCAACGAGTTGCGGCGCCTGCTGGCGATCCCCAGCGCGGATCCACCGATCGACATGGATGCCGACCTGCGGCCAGAAGGTCGCAATGGTCCCATCGTGCGCTCATTGGCCTCCTACGAGGCGTACTACGAACGGTGGTCATCGGGCTGGGAGGCCCAAGCGCTGCTGCGCGCTCGGCCGGTGGCCGGGTCTCCTGATCTGCAGGCTGCCTTCATCGCCGTCATCGACCCTCTGCGCTACCCGGTCGGTGGTGTCACCGATGCCGATCTGATGGAGATGCGCAGGCTGAAGGCCAGGATGGAGGCCGAGCGGCTACCGCGGGGAGCGGATCCGGCCCTGCATCTGAAGCTGGGCCGCGGGGGACTGTCCGACGTCGAATGGGTGGCACAGTTACTCCAACTGCAGAACGGGGCACAGATCCCTGGACTGCGCACCACCCAGACGCTGCCGGTGCTTGCGCAATCGGCGGCTTTGGACCTGATTTCGCAGCAGGACTGCGACCGGCTGGTGGACGCATGGACTTTGGCTTCGCACATCCGAAACGCGATCATGCTCAGCTCGGGCAAGGCCAGCGACTCGGTGCCTACGGACTTTCGGACCCTGGGCCGGGTTGCCCATCTGCTGCATTACCCGCCGTTGGACCACGGTGCCCTGCTTGAGGACTACCGTCGCTTGACCCGACGCGCTCGGCAGGTGATGGAGCGACTGTTCTACGGCTTGCAGCCGGACAGCTGACGGCAGCACTTTCGGCAGTTTGTTGCTACGACCCGCCGAGGAGATTCGCGGGCGAGTGCCAATTGCTTCTCTGAGGCCGACGCTGTCCGCGGGAAGTCAGACGCTCGGAGTCACTACATTGAACAACCATGCAGACCGGCACAGATTTCCCCGCGTCCAACGACGGCACCCGTAGCACCTCGGCCACTGGCCGCGCCGTGATAGCCGACGCCCTGCGTGCGGTGGACCCGGCGGCCGCGCGGCGAGTGGAGCAGATCAAGGACTGGCGTGCGGGCTACCTCGGTGCTATCCGCGACCTCGTGGTCGTCGCCGCCGCCAACACCGATGCGGCGATCCAGCTCTCCCAGGCCGGGCTGGACTCCCTGCACGAGCGTTTCGTGTGGACCTCCCAGGGCAGCGACCGACCGTTGCTGCCTGCTTTGGCCACCAGTGACCACGAGGGTATGGACACCTTCGAAGTGATCGGTCGCCGGGAACGCCGGGGACAGTTCTCCGTGCCCTACAAGGGGAAGCGATTGGCGGCTGGGGAGCTGCACCGCCAACTTGACGACTGGGTGGCCCGCGGCATCGCCGAGCCGACCTTCGCCGATGGCATCCGGGCGATCATGGCGAACCCTCAGTGGCTGGACTGCCGGGACCTGCAAGTTGTCGTGATCGGGGCGGGAGCGGAGATGGGGCCGCTGAAGCAGCTGCTGGATTGGGGCGCCACCATCTATGCCGTCGATCTGCCCAACCCGGGACTGTGGGAACGCATCATGGGAACGGCCAAGGAATCGGCGGGTCGTCTGGCAGTGCCGGTGCCACGGCGATCAGTGCAACTCGACACCGCCTCCGACTCCCGGGTCTCCCAAGCGGCCGGCATCGATGTGATCGGGTCGACGGATGCCCTGCTGGCCTGGTTGCGCGAAATCGACGGTCCGTACACCTTGGGCAACTATGCCTATGCCGACGGTGGCTTACACGTGCGAGTCTCCATGGCGATCGACGCCGTCAGTGTGCTGCTGTCACAAGGCCGTCGGGATGTGTCTTTGGCCTACTTGGCCACACCCACCGATGTGTTCGCGGTCCCCGAGGATGCGGTGGCCATGGCACGAATGCGCTGGAAAGACCGGCGGACCCGGCGGGTCCTGCAGGCCCCCCTGCAACTGGCGAAGCTGTTCGAGCCGAACTACCGGGACACGGTGATTGACGACTCGGGCCGCGAGGTGGGGATCGCCGACTGCTTGGTGCCACAGCAGGGACCGAACTATGCATTGGCCAAACGTCTGCAGCGGTGGCGCGCGATCGTTGCTCGGGCGCAGGGGCAACGGGTGTCCCTCAATGTCGCCCCCGCCACGCGCACCCGCTCGGTGGTGAAGAACCGCGCCCTGGCCGCCGCCTACGCCGGGGCGGGCCAGTTCGGCATCGAGGTCTTCTCACCGGCCACCGCCAACACCTTGATGGCGGCGCTGCTGGTGCGTGATCTGCGCGATCCGCGCTCCGCCTCCAACCCCGGGGTGGACCTGCGCAACCCCATGGATCTGTTCGCCGATGCTGCCAACCACGGCGGCTTGTGGCGCGCCGCCTACGAGCCGCGCTCGGTCCTGTCGTTGGCTGCGGTGCTGGGGTTGTTCGTCCGCAACGCCTAGG
>JAKOZM010000256.1 GCA_029779995.1 Actinomycetes bacterium | reverse complement strand
GTCGCTGGTGGGGCAGACGCTGGGCGTCTCGCTCGAGGGCAACCAGGGCTGCCGCGTCGCTGGGGTAGTCCTGCGGGGTCAGTCCGGACCACGGGAGGGCAGTGGTCTTATGCACGAGCTCGAGCAGCTCGTCCTCGGGGCCGTAGAACTCATCGAGTCCCTGCGGGGTCCGCACGTCCAAATCCACGCGGAACTCAACATTAAGGCCGGGGAAGAGCTCGGCGGCTCTGGCTGCTGCCGACGCGAGCAGCGCCTCACCATAGGCCCGCGGATCCTCGTCGTACTCCAGGTCGTCGAGCCGTTCCTCCAGGTCGCGGAGTCGGTCGTATTCGGCCTCGTCGGCATCCGAGCGCGGCACGCGCAGGATCGTGCCGGTCGGGTATTCCTCGTCGGGGGCGCGGTCGTGAGGTGGTGCGTCGTGTTCGAGTGCGGCCCAGGTCCGGTCCTCGTTCAGCTGGTAGCTCCAGACGTGACTTTTCATCTCTTCGGCCAGGATGCGATGCGACTCCTGGTAGACGGGTCCGTAGCTCAGGTCGAGCAGCATCTCGGCGGGGTAGAGGACCACCCGGAGTGGCTCGGTGCGGTGGCGAAGTAGTTCAGCCGGATCTTCACCCACTGTCGAGGCGAGCATGGTCCGCACGCTGTCGGCCTCCCAGGACCCCGGCCGGCCCTGAAGTGCCTTCTCGACGCTGCCGACGTTCGCGACGGCACCGGCGACGGCGAGGGTGACGAACTCGGCCCAGTCCACCGCGCCAGCGTGGGTCAGGGTTGCTTGTCCATCACCGTCGGTGACCGGCTCGAGGACCGGCTGACGCAGACGAGCTGCTTCGGTGAGCGCTCTGATCGCATCGGACATCACGTCGTTCCAGGTACGGGCCGGCTCGGGATGGTTCGTGACTTCGGTCATCGCTGAGGTTCCTTCCTCGGGGCTCGAAGGCCGGAGGCGTGCGGCTGGATCTCTTCACACATGATGGCGGCGCGGTCTGACAGGTGCGGCTGCTCACCAGTACGGGAGGGAGCCTGTGAGGCGGTCGCGCAGTCCGTCGAGATAGCGCAGCACCTCGGTTCGGGTTCGGGGGGCGGGGTCGGCAGAGGTGCCCTGCAGGACGTGCCCGATCATCTCCACATCGACGTCATCGCCGGCACCGCGCTCGAGCATCAGCTTGAACTGGTGTACGGCGCCGCGAGCCTGCACCAGGTCCTCCACAGGTATCGGGACAGCCTCGTCCCGATCGCGCTGCTGCGGGACGCGCCAGAGGATCCCGTCCTCACCGCGGTACAGCGCCGTCGGGTTGCCCGGGTACTTCGCCAGGCTGGGGTGATCGCGTGGGTTCTCGGACTCACTCACGCTGGCCCCTGAGCCTCGAGGTAGGCGATGGCCCGGTCGAGCTCGGCGCGTGCCGAGCGCAGGCCCTCCAGAAGTTGGGCGTGGCCGGCCGTCGGGCTCTGGCGAGCGGTGACGAATGCGCCGACGCCTTGTTCGGTGCGCAGGAGGCCTTCGCGGACCAGCACCTGCTGCGCATCGCGCACGGTGTTTAGGCCCGGGACGTCGAACTCGCGCATCAGATCGTTGATGCTGGGCAGTCTGGAGCCGACGGGGTAGGTGCCGTCGGCGATGCGGGTGCGGAGCGTGTCGGCGATGGCGCCGTACTTGGTGGTGGCCATGTGGTGCACTCTATCACGCTGTTTGGGTTAACAGTGAAGGCCTATAACTGACATAATCTATATTATCGGCGCTAGACAACGGCCGGTCCGCCAGGACGGTTCCGCCCGTGACCAGTGGTCCCAGCACTATCCTGTGACCAGAAGGAGGTTGATCGCCCAACGGTCGCCCAACTTCTGCCCCGACCCGTCAGTTGAGTCAGGTACCAGTTATGGGGATGTTCTTTAAGCTCTCGAAGTCCGGCAATTCAGTAAATGTGTATGTCGGGCCCAAGATCGAGCCTGGACGACCATTCGATGGCGACTCCATGGTTGGACAGTCTGGAGCGCGGGGCTACTCACATTTCAACTTCGAACGGGTCGGCAATGAATACGTCTCACGCGAACATGGCGGGTCAGTTTTCCGCGCGAGAGGGCAATCCCGCGCACGGGATGCCCTGGTAAAGGTCTCTCGAGGTCCCTCACCAGCCCGGCTTATGAAAACCGTAGAAGGACTGGAGGCTCGTAACCTCGCGCTACGCACTGAACTGCAAGCGTTGGCGACAAAGGCGACAGCCGGGAGGCTCGCTGCAGCCCGGACTGCCCTAGCGGCCTCCGAAAGGGCGACGCGTACCGCTAGATCCATGACCGAGCAGGCGATCCGCGCGGAACGGGCGGCCTCAGAGGCAGCCGCTCAGTCTGCCCGCGCGTCAGCCGAACTCGCCGCGAAGACTGCACGTGCGCAGGCCGAAATGGCTGCCAAGACTGCACGTGCGCAAGCCGAAGCCGCAAGCAAGACGGCTCGAGCAGCGGCCGAAGCTTCTGCGAAGGCAAGCCGTGCTGGCCTCGAATCCATGCTCAAGACCGCTCGCGCCGCCGCCGAGGCCGCTGCTCGCACAGCCAGAGCCGCCGCAGAGGCAGCGGTCAAGGCTGCGCGAGCAGCCGCCGAAGCCACCGCCAAAGCGGCACTGGCCACCGCGAACGCCGTCGGGACGGCCGCAGCCGCAGCCGCCTCAGCCCTCCTTGGCGGATGACGCCTCTACGTCAGCCCCGTCAGAAACATGCAAGGCGGGTGGCTTGTACTCGACGGGTGTGATGTTGTCACGGAGCTTCGCGTTCTCAACGATTAGTGCGCTGAGCGCGGCTCTGATCTCGGGGCCAGCCTTATCCCCTAGGCCCTGGAAGGCCCGCAGGGACCTCTCCACAGCTTGATACTTCCTTCTCTGCAGGTCGGCTATCGCCCTCGGAATATCCGCGTTCGCCTCTCGATCGAGCCTCAGGTATTCGTCGATGACTTCTTCGCCCCGAGTCTTTTCCAACTGCCTTTCAGCCGCCTTAAGATGAGAGCGACGGTATTCCATGAGCGCCGTGCCGGCAGCGCACATCATGATGAGAGCGGACCCGATCGTCAACGCTTTCATAGCCGCAGAGTCGGATGTACCAATCTGGAACCGCAGATAAAAGAGAATCACTTGAAGGACCAGAGCCACAGCCGTAGAGATCAGGGCCAAGACTGGAGAGACCTTCTCGCCCACAATCTTGCCAGTCGCGTCAACTGCAGATGAATCAGCCTTAGCGTGACGAACGGTATATTCGCCCCAAGTCTTGGCGGCAAGCAGCAGAAAGAAGGTCGAGAGGCCGACCAGGCCAACGGATGTGGCGATAGCAAGCCAGAATACGACGCTGCTCGATGCCTCGGGTAGCTGATTCCGAATAATCAGCTCCAAGGGACGTCGCTGAAACAGCGTCTCTAGGGCTACGAGCAGGAAAACCACTAAGGCCAGTTGGACCCACGATTGAGGAGACGTCGCGGTCCTCTTGATCAGGTCCGCGCTAGCATGACCTGAACGCAGCGCCGCCTCCCTGGTCTTCCATGCCAGCCGGAACTTCGGCTCCAGCACCCGAAGCTGCGTCAGCGTCTCATCCTGCCTGAATCGAAGGCTGACGATTTCGTCCTCGGCGTCTCTGGCATCCGCGTCGTGCGTGTATACCTCGCCCTCCACCATGGCGCGGACGGCCTCGAGCTGCTCATCGCTGCTAGCTACTCGCTCCTCTATCCGCGCCTGGAGTCGGTCCAGGTCAGCGGCACGTATACGGTCGCGCTCTTCCCGCTCTTTTGCTTGCTCCCGGTCGCGCTTAGTACGCTTTCTTGCTGCCGTACCCTCATTTTGAGCCGTGCTCCACTCGCCCACCTACGACCGCCTTTCTAAATGCTCTAAACGCCTACTTCGTGACACCGCAGTTGTCCTTTGTCAGTTGTTCGCAGATCGCCGTACGAGTTTCCTCCGCCCGCCTAGCATAGGTTGGGTCCAAAGCAGCTTCGTCCACAATGATTGAGACACCCGCCGCCGTCGCCGGGAAAAACTGAGCGAACTTGGTGCAGTCACGAACCAGGTCTGCGGGGGCACCGTCACGGGCCATACAGTCGTCCACAGTAGAGACAAGTGGTGACAAAATTGCCACCCTCGAATTGGGTGCATCAAACTTTAGCCCGGCCTTCCAGGCGAGCAATGGTGACAACTGGGGCTTGCGTGGATCGAACCCTGCTAAGTCAACCTGTGCCACTTGAGCTTGAGCCTCGGCCGCAATCCAATGCACCTTTTGAAGCCTCGTCTCATCCATCGTCTTCTTGAGAGCCGCTTTCGTATCTTCTGACGTGCTGCTGGCGCGGTAGGTGTCCAGATCCTCTTTCGGCGGCACGATGTATCTGAGGTCCGCCAAGCAGCCAGTGAGTTGAACTGGGGAACCGTATCGCAGGAGAACGAGGCGTACTGAATACTGCTTTGTGAGGTCCTCCGTGAGAGTGGTCAACGACCGCTGCACGAAGCTCTGCACGGCATTCGCCTCAGACGACGTATTGGCTCGAAGCTCGACAACGAGGTTCAGCGACTCGGTGTCCCCTGCCGCCGTGGTCGCCAATGATCCGCATCCAGTCGGCGTGCGAGTGGCCCAGGACATAGCGACGGCTGTACCTGCCAAGAGCAGGAAGATCGATACGACTGAGAGGATGATAGTTCGACGTGTCACGGGGTGGCTTTCACGAATGAGATGACTACTTTTCTATCGGAGGGACTGGGGCCGCCCACTCCTCGTCCGATGGCCTGCACCCTTCCGCTTGGGTATCCGAGGTCGATCAAAGCCTGTTTGGCTGCCTGCGCCCTCTGGTCGGAGAGTTGGTCGTCATGGGTACCGACGGGCTTACTCGTAGACTGCTGGTAGCCCTCAACCATAATCGACCACCCGCCCTCCAACGCCTTCCCACGAACCGCCCCGAATACTTCAAGAAAGTGTTTCCATTCAGGGTCATCGGTTCGCGGATATGGCGTATCACGATCAAAGGCTGCCGCGCTCAGCGTTGTGGCGGGCGGTTTGCCGTTGTCGAGTCCAGCTAGCAACTTCTCGATATCGCTCGCTGTGAGCGTCTTCCCCTGCGGCAGGACGGCCTCAAAGTCACTCGGATGGGACGTGCTGGACGCAGGCGTATCGCTCCCACCACTCCCGCATGCTGAGAGAGACAGCAGGAGGGTGAGGACGATCAGGGCGCGTCGTGACACCTGCACGATGCGTAAACTACCCTGCGGTAGGTGGTGAGCGCAGCGCGTCTCGCGATGTCACCTGGCGCTCATGCAGCCAGGCTGCGGCATCTCGGGGAGCGACGCGCGTTCAGTGGACTACACCCCTGCCGCCGGTCAGTTCAATGCACGAAATCCGGATGAGTTCCGTATCCCCGCAACAGGGCTGTCTTGATGCGCTGGCGCTGGCCCAGTGGTCCGGCGAAGTCGTCGACGGCGACCTGAACGGCGCGTGACCTCGGCCAGACGCCGGCGCGGTCGAGGTCGAGGTCGATCATGACGGGGCCGGTCGCGCTGATGATGATGTTCTGGCTCTTCGTACCTGACGGTGGGGTGATGGCGGCGCGCCGAGCGGCGGTGTGAGGGTGGATGGGGTCGAGGTCCCCGAGGATCAGAGGACTTCCACATCTTCTGTTCACGAGGACCTCGACGATGCCCGAGCCTACGGTGTGCTGTCGCGTGCGCGGCAGCTACTGCGACCGTTGTGACCTGCTGGTTGGCCTGGATGGGCTGCACGTGATCGGCGTCGTGCGGGATGACGGTGGGGCCTTGACGATCACAGTGGAGTCGGCGCCGGAGCCGATGGGCTGCCCGACCTGCGGGGTCATCGCGCAGGGGCACGGTCGGCGCGAGGTCCGCCTGGTGGATGCTCCGGTTTTCGGCAAGCCCGCCACGCTGGTGTGGCGTACGAAGAGCCGATGTTCTCCGGCCGCCAGTCGTCGGGGCAGTAGACCTCGCCCTGGGCGCGCGGCTCCGTGTAGGGCCAGACGAGGTCGGGGATCTGGCCGGAGCAGGCGACCGACGGCCTCGGCGTGCCGGGCGTGCGTCGGCTCCACGGCGTGGACGTAACCCACGACCGTCGCCCACCGATCACCGATCCGAAGCGGTTGGTGAACGAGGAACTCCTCCGCAGGAACGCCGGCCCGGTGGGACTCTTCGAGGTCGGCCACGTAGGCCGACGACCGGTGAGGCGAGTGTTCCAGCTTGGCCACCAACGAGGAGTCGTCGGTGACGGTGCGGCCAGAGGCCATCACGCGCAAGCGGCCTGCAGGTTCGATCCCGTTGTGGACCAGCGCTCTTCGCACGTTCCGTGTCGTCTCGGACAGCACATCACCCCGCCGGTCGGAATCGGCTCAGCGGCCAGACTTGCGTGGCTGGTTTGGCAGTCGGGTACCGGCCGGCAGCTTGGGCAGGCGCCTTCCCGCGCGAGCGTCGGCGTCGGCGATCGCGGCTTGGACTGCTTGCTGGATCCAGGCAGAGCGTGTGAGGAAGCGCTTGGCTCTCTCGTCTGCCTCGATGGCTGCGTCCATGTCGGCGACCAGGTCCGCCCGCAGGGGGTGGTGACGGCTCAGGCCGACTACGTTGTTGGGTCGGTCGGGATCCGGCTTTCCGGACAGTTCACGACGCGGTGGCAGCTCGAGCAGGCCGCGGCCGCGTACGCCGCGGCGGATGTGCAGCTCGATCACCCAGTGCAGCCACTGGATGAACCCCGCTGGCGCGTCGGGATGGTGGCGCAGGTCGTACATGTAGGCCGCACGAGCTCGCTGCCAGACCTCGGGATCCCACCATGCGCCGATCGACTCTCGGGACTCACCGGGCACGCCCTCCCCCTCCCCTAACACCCAGCCGTGTGCATTTTCGGGGGCCTACGTAACGAATCGTGGCTTGGGACAAGGCAATCCGCGATCCGCAATCCACAGGGGATGCCGTCGCCGAACACTTTCCACAGCCATGTTTCGACCCCAGCGCCGTCCGCGTCACGCGACGAGGATAGCAAGTGTCAGTTCCATCTATTCGACAAGGAGTTGAGACCATGAGCAACACCGCCACCGCCTACGAGGTCGGCCACCTCTACGAGGTCGACCCCGCAGCGCTGAGGATCGGCGCGAACATCCGCACGGATACCCACCCCGACGCCAAGGAGTTCGCGGCGTCGATCAAGACCCGAGGCGTGCTGGAAGTCATCAGCGCGTACCTCGCCCCCGAGGGCGGCTTGACGGTCCTGCGCGGACAGCGCCGCACCGTCGTCGCAGCCAAGGTGGGCACCCCCACCGGGACCGTCCCCGTGCGCGTCGTGGCTGCACCCGAAGAGGTCGACCGGATCATCGACCAAGCCAGTGAGAACCTGCACCGCCAGGCCATGCACACCCGCGAGACCCGCGACGCGGTCGAGCAGCTGGCCATGCTCGGCGTCTCCGCCGCGCAGATCGCCAAGCGCGTCGCCCTCCCCCGCGCAACGGTCGACAGTGCCCTGGCGGTCACCCGCAACAGCGCCACCAAGGAGCGCATGGACGCTGCCGGGATGACTTTGGAGGAGGCCGCCCTCTTCGCCGAGTTCGAGGACGACCCCGGCGCGATCGACGCCCTCACCCGCGCGTGGGAGGAGCCGTGGCGTCGTCGTCAGCTGTCCCACATCGTCCAGCGGCTGCGTGACGAGCGCGCCGAGGCCGAGGCCCTGCAGACCGAAGTGGCGCGCCTGCTGGCCGAAGGGCTGCCCGTGCTCGACCCCGCCGAGGTCCCCGCTGACCTGCACCGGCACACCCTCGCCAACCTGCGTACCGAGCAGAACCAGCCCGTCCCCGAGGACGAGTGGGCGCAGGTCATCGGGGCCGCCCTCGCCGTGACGGTCGAGTGGGCCGAGCCCGAGTGCGACGACGACACGGACGAGGCCGACATGGACGAGGCCGACGGTGAGCAGGTCTACGTCCCCGTCTGGGTCTGCACCGACCCCGAGGCCGCTGGCCTGCACTACGCCTACGGCCCGCGTACCAGCCGCGCTGCCGACGACTCGGCATCGTCCGAGGACGAGGCCGAGCGCGACGAGCAGGCCGAAGCACGCCGTGAGGCTGAGAGCGCGGAGCGCCGCCGCGTCATCGCCAACAACAAGGCCTGGAAGGCTGCCGAGGTCGTGCGTCGCGAGTGGCTCACCGGGCTGCTGAACCGACGCACCGTCCCCAACGGCGCCGAGGTCCTCGTCGCCCGCGCGGTCATCGGCCGCGAATACAGCCTCAGCCACGCCCTCCAGCACGGGCCCGTCCTCCTGCCCGACCTCCTCGGCCTCAAGACCGCTGAGGCCGACGCCGACGGCTACTTGAGCCAGCGGGAGCGCTGCGGCCGCATCATCGAGGCGGCGACCACGCCCAAGGCCGCGATCATGCGCACCCTCGCCACCGTCTTGGCGGCCTGGGAAGAGCGCAGCGGAACCCACACCTGGCGCAACCCCAGCGCATGGGACGCCGTGGTGATGACCGCGCTCACCGGCTGGGGTTACCCAGCCAGCGACGTCGAGCAACTTCTGATCCCCGCCAAGGACAGCGACGACGAGCAGGACTGATCCACAGCCCCGACCGACACGACTGGTGGGAGCTGACCACCTGTGGACAACTCCCACCAGTCGAATAGATCGAATAGATTTGCCGTCAGTCAGCCCCAACCTGAAAGGACCAACCACCATGGCCCACCAGATCGAGACCCACGGCAACCGCGCCGCAGCCCTCTTCGCCCGAACCGACCCGTGGCACCGCTTGGGCGCCACCGTCGAGGGGGAGGCGTTCACCGCGCAGGACGCCATGACACTTGGCCACCTCGGCGGCTGGAACGTCCGCACGGCCCCCGTCAGCGCGACCGAGATCGGCGAGGACGGCGTCACCACGATGGAGGTTCCCGGCGCGTACGCCACCGTGCGCACGAACCCCTTCACCGGCCAGACCGAACCTCTGGCCGTCGTCGGCGCGGGCTACCACCCACTGCAGAACGAGGAGCACGCCGAGTTCCTGAACCACCTCGCGGACGCCTCCGGCGCGATCTTCGACACAGCGGGCAGCCTGCGCGGCGGACGGCAGGTGTTCGTCACGATGCGCCTGCCCCAGCATCTGCGCATCGGCGGCAGCGACCGGGTGAACCTGAACCTCGCCGCCCTCAACAGTCACGACGGCAAGAGCGCCTTCCGCCTGCTCGTGACCCCGGTCCGCGTGGTGTGCGCGAACACCCAGCACGCCGCGCTGCGCGACCACGTCTCATCGTGGT
>JAKOZM010000386.1 GCA_029779995.1 Actinomycetes bacterium | reverse complement strand
CAGGCACCACTGTCGAGAATGGCACTCACCCAGAGCATGACGAACTGACCCACGCTCCCATCCCCGGCTTGCGCCTCGGCCTCCTCGGGCGTCTGTTGATCATCGCTCACGCAGGCATGCAACCAGACGGCACCGACAGGTGCGACTGCTACCGACGAACCGGTGCCTTGGCGGCGGTCGCAAGGATGGGCACAGTGGGCGCGCTGAGTCGCCGGGCTAACTGGGCGAAGTGGACTGCCAGCTGCGGCGTCCTCAACGTCCCCCAAGCGATCTCTTGCCGAATTCACCTCTACTGGATCAAGGCGGCGCTTCGCGCCGCGGCAGCCTGCGGGCGGCGCTGGCGCGCCGTCCTCGGCCGCGCAGTAGGGCACCGCCAACGGACAGCTGACCCCCCGTCGGCAACGGGCGCTCTTCCTGCTTCGGGCCGTGCTGCCGTTCAGCTCGACCACGCTACGTGACTGGGCGGCGCGCCGCGCACCTCTTCAGGGGACCTGAGGGCCGGTGTTGCACCTGTCGACTACCGTCCATGACGGGGGAGACCGAAGTGATGTTGAGCAACTGGTAGAGGAGATTGGTAGCGGTGGTCGTGGAGCCGAGCCCGGGCCAAGAGCCTTCAGCCCCAGCTGGACGCTTGAACCTCACGGAACTTGAGCAGTACCTCGCCAAGGCTGCGGACCTGCTGCGGGGAAGCATCGACCAGGCGGACTTCAAGGCCTACATCTTCCCGCTCATGTTCTTTAAGCGCCTCAGCGACGTCTACGTGGAGGAGTTCGAGGCGGCGTTGGACGAGTCGGGCGGCGACCACGAGTACGCAACCTTCGCGGAGAACCACAGGTTTGCGATCCCCGAGGGCAACCTGTGGTCGGACGTGCGGGAGAAGACCCAGAACATCGGCACCGCCTTGCAGACCGCATTCCGGGAGATCGAGAAGGCCAACCCGGAGACGTTGTACGGCATCTTCGGTAACGCCAACTGGACCAATAAGGACAAGCTCCCCGACCGCAAGCTGGCCGACCTGATCGAGCACTTCTCGACCAGGACGTTGAGCAATGCCAACGTCACGCCGGACGTGTTTGGCAACGCATATGAGTACCTCATCAAGCGGTTCGCCGACGCCTCGAACAAGAAGGCCGGTGAGTACTACACGCCGCGCTCGGTGGTTGGCCTGCTCATCAACATCCTCGACCCGCGCGAGGGCGAGTCCGTGTACGATCCGGCGTGCGGGACGGGCGGCATGCTGATCGAGGTCATCGAGCACGTGAAGGCGAGGGGCGGCAACCCTAAGACCCTCTGGGGCAGGCTTTACGGTCAGGAGAAGGTGCTCGCCACCTCTGGCATCGCCCGGATGAACCTGCTGCTCCACGGTGTCGAGGACTTCAAGATCGTCCGCGAGGACACCCTGCGAAACCCGGCCTTCTTCACCGGCAACCACTTGGCGCAGTTCGACTGTGTGGTCGCCAACCCGCCGTTCTCGCTCAAGGCATGGGGCGAGGTCGAGTGGGCATCCGACAAGTGGGGCCGCAGCCAACTCGGCGGGGTCCCGCCGAAAGGGTACGCGGACTGGGCGTGGGTCCAACACATGCTCACCTCCGCCAACCCCAAGGCCGGCCGGGTCGCGGTCGTCCTCCCGCAGGGCGCGCTATTCCGCCAAGGAGCCGAGGCGCGCATCCGCACGCACGCCCTCAAGGCGGACAAGATCGAAGCCGTCATCGGCCTTGCGCCGAACCTGTTCTACGGCACCGGCCTCGCCGCGTGTGTGTTGATCCTCCGCCACGAGAAACCGGCCGACCGCAAGGGCCAGGTTCTCTTTATCAACGGCGAGGACCTGATGAAGAAGGGCCGCAACCAGAACACCCTGGAGCCCGAACACGCGAGCAAGCTGTTCGAGGCGTACGCCGGGTTCGCCGACATCGACGGGCGCGCCCACGTCGCCACGCTCAACGAGATCGAAGGCAACGCCTTCAACCTCAACCTCCACCTCTACGTCGCACCCGCAGACACCGGCGAGAAGCTCACATTCGCCGACGCTCTCGCCACCCTCGAAGCCGCGCAGACCGCCGCCCAGGAAACCCGCGCCGCGCTCGAAGCAGAGCTGGCCAAATGGGGGCTACCGGCATGACTAAGCAGATCGCCCAGCGGGAGTTGGAGACCTACCTGTGGGGCGCGGCGATCGTGCTGCGCGGCCTAATCGACGCCGGCGACTACAAGCAGTACATCTTCCCGCTCGTATTCTTGAAGCGGATTTCCGACGTGTATGACGAAGAGCACGCCGCCGCGATGGAGACCTACGACGACGACGACGAACTCGCCGACCTCCCCGAGAACCACCGCTTCGCCATCCCCGACGGGTGCCACTGGGACGACGTCCGCTCAGTCACCGACAACATCGGTGCCACGATCCTCAAGGCGATGCGAGCGATCGAGTCCGCGAATCCGGACACTCTGCCCGGCGTGTTCGGTGACGGTGACTGGGGCAACAAGAACCTGTTGCCCGACGCGACCCTCGCGGACCTGATCGAGCACTTCTCGACGAAGACCCTCTCGATCGCGAACCTGCCCGAGGACGAACTCGGCAACGGATACGAGTATCTCATCAAGAAGTTCGCCGACGACTCCGGCCACACCGCTCAGGAGTTCTACACCAACCGCACGCTCGTGCACCTCATGACGCTGATGCTCGAACCCCAGCCAGGTGAAACGGTCTACGACCCCACCTGTGGCACCGGCGGCATGCTCATCTCCACCGTGGCCGAGCTCAAACGCCAAGACAGGGAGTGGCGCAGCGTCCGCCTCCACGGCCAGGAGCTCAACTACGGGACCTCCGCGATCGCCCGGATGAACCTGTTCCTGCACGGCATCACCGACGGCCACATCGCCCACGGCGACACCCTCGCCCGGCCTGCGTTCCTCAACGCCAAGGGCGGCTTGAAGACCTTCGACGTCGTCCTCGCCAACCCGCCCTACTCCATCAAGGCCTGGAACCGAGACGCCTTCGCCAAAGACCCCTACGGCCGCAACGTGTGGGGAGTGCCGCCCCAAGGCCGCGCCGACTACGCCTTCTTCCAGCACATCGCCAAGAGTCTCGACCCCAAGACCGGCCGCGCCGCGATCCTCTTCCCCCACGGCGTCCTGTTCCGCCGCGAGGAAGTCGCACTGCGCGAGGCGCTGGTGAAGTCCGACCTCATCGAGTGCGTGTTGGGCCTCGGTGCCGGCCTGTTCTACAACAGCCCGATGGAGGCCGTCGTCGTCACCCTGCGCGCCACCAAGCCCGCCGAACACCAGGGCAAGGTGCTGTTCGTCAATGCGGTAAACGAGGTCGCGCGTGAACAGGCTCAATCGTTCCTGCGTGCTACCCATCAGCAGAGGATCCTCGACGCCTATCGAGACTTCACTGACATCGATCAGTTCACCGCCATCGCGACCCTCGACCAGATCGCCGAGAAGGCCTACAGCCTCGCCATCCCGCTGTACGTCATCGGTGCCAAGGCCGCCGCTGAAGGCGAGCAGGTCGACGTCACCCATGCCGTCGCTACCTGGCGCGCCGCCGCTTCCGCGTCCGACGGGGCTATCACCGACGTGCTCGCGCTCCTGCGAGCGGGGGTATCGGCATGACTCTGAAACTCGACAAGTCCGCGTGGAAGCGCGTCGCCTTCGGAGACGTTGTCCGCAATGCCAACGAAACGATTCGCAACCTCGACGCAGCGGGCATCGGCCGGATCATCGCAATGGAGCACCTGGACCCCGGTGAGCTGAAGATCAGCCGCTGGGGATCGACCGAAGACGGCACCACCTTCACCCGCCGCGTGAGGCCGGGACAGACACTCTTCGGCAAGCGCCGTGCCTACCAGCGCAAGGTCGCCTTCGCCGAGTTTGATGCCATCTGCTCCGGCGACATCTACACCTTCGAGGCCGACGAGACGCAGATCCTCGGAGAGTTCCTGCCGTTCCTCGTCCAGTCCAACGAGTTCTTCGACCACGCCCTCGGCACCTCGGCCGGCTCGCTCTCGCCACGCACCAACTGGCGCGACCTCGCCAGCTTCGAGTTCGAACTTCCGCCCTTCGATGAGCAGATGCGCATCGCCGACCTCCTCTGGTCGATTGAGCGGCACCGGCTTCAGCTCGTCAATGTAGCCGCGAAGCTCAGGGAGGCTGCCACGATGCTGATCGAAGACCTCCGCGGATCCCGGCGGGCTGTGAAGTACGTGCGTGATGTTGCGACCGTCCGCAATGGCCAGAACTACCCCAAAAGCATGCAGGATGGGCGGGCAGGTGACGTGCCGTTCTTCAAGGTCGCTGATCTTGATCGGCCAGGAAACGAGCGTTACCTGACAAATCCGGGCGGGTGGGTGACGGCCGATGACGTGGCAGCGCTATCAGCGGACGTTCTCCCCGCAGGTACCGTCGTGACTGCGCGGGTCGGTGCCGCGATCCATCTCGAACGGCGCCGGGCGCTCGCTGCGCCTGCACTCGTAGACGAGAACCATCTAATCATCCGACCTCACGCAATCGACCCTGCGTATCTGCTAGCGGTGCTCGCCGAGACACAGCTTGCTCGCTCCAGCAACGGCGGAGTGGTCCCGTCACTCAATCAACAGATCGTCGGCGGGGTCGCCTTTCCTGATCTGCCTCATGGCGCCGAGCGGCGCGTGGGTGCTGCCTATCGCACAATCGGCGACTTCCGTGACGGCGTGCTCCACGAAGTCACATCGTTGACAGGCCTTCGAACTGCCGTCCTGATCGATGTCTTTGGAGGCAACTGATGGGCCTGTTCAGCGAGGCGAATACGGTCCGCGACTTTTTACGCGATCTGGTGAAGTCGCTCGACGTTCAGTTCGTGCCGGGAAACGGGCTTCCGCGTCGTCCGGACGAGGTGTTGCTGGAGGGTTCGGTCAGAGCCGCGTTGATCCGGCTCAATCCGGAGATCGAGGCGGACCCGAGGAAGGCTGACGAGGTCATCCACACGCTGCGCGCGATTCTGATCTCGGCACGGGCTGCGCCGCACCCCGTCGTAGCGAACGAGGAACTCATGGCGTGGCTAACCGGGCAGAAGTCGATGCCCTTCGGTCCGCACGGTGAGCACACCACGGTCAGGCTCATTGACTTCGAGCATCCCGAGGACGACTCATCGAACCACTGGGTGGTCGCGACCGAGGTGACCTTTCAGGTCGGTCGGGTCGGGAAGCGGTTCGATGTGGTTCTGTGGTGCAACGGGTTTCCGCTGGTGGTGGGTGAGGCGAAGACCCCGATCCGAGGGGCCTACTCGTGGATCGACGGGGCCGCACAGGTGCACGACGACTACGAGGCGAGCGTGCCGCAGTTCTTTGTGCCCAACGTGTTCTCGTTCGCCACGGAGGGTAAGGACTTTCGTTACGGCACGGTCGGGATGCCGGTCGAGCTGTGGGGGCCCTGGCGGGAAGATAAGACCGATCCCGACGCGGCGGCGAAGCTCGGGCTGGAGGTTGTCAAGGACGCCGTTAACGGGGTGCTCAGGCCGGCCGCCGTGCTGGACTTCCTGCGGTTCTTCACGATCTACGCCACCGACAAGAAGCACCGCAAGATCAAGCTGATCGCCCGGTTCCAGCAGTTCCAGGCGACCAACCTGATCGTGCAGCGAGTCCTGCACGGGAAGGTCAAGCAGGGCCTGATCTGGCACTTCCAGGGGTCGGGCAAGTCGCTGCTGATGGTGTTCACCGCCCTGAAATTGCGGGCGATGGCAGAGCTGACCAACCCGACGATCCTGATCGTCGTCGACCGGATCGACCTCGACACCCAGATCACCGGCACGTTCAACGCCTCCGACGTGCCAGGTCTTGTGTCGACGGACTCCCGCAAGGAGCTCCAGACGCTGCTGAGCCAGGGCGCGCGCAAGATCATCATCACGACGATCCACAAGTTCGGCGAGGCCGACGGAGTGCTGGACGACCGGCACAACATCATCGCGATGGTCGACGAGGCTCACCGTTCCCAGGAGGGCGACTATGGACAGAAGATGCGCGAGGCCCTGCCCAACGCGTTCCTGTTCGGGCTCACCGGCACGCCAATCAACAAACGCGACCGCAACACGTTCATGTGGTTCGGGTCGCCCGAGGACGAGGGTGGCTACCTGTCGCGCTACACCTTCCAGGACTCCATCCGCGACGGCGCAACCCTGCCGCTGCACTTCGAGCCCCGCCTGTCGGAGATCCACCTCGACCAGGAGAAGATCGATGCCGCCTTCGAGGAGCTCGCTGATGCCCGCAACCTCACCGAGGGCGAGAAGATCACCCTGTCGAAGAAGGCCGCCTCCATCGAGGTACTCATCAAGGCACCCGACCGCATCCGCCAGGTCGCCGCAGACGTGTTTGCACACTTCACCACCAAAGTCGAGCCGGAGGGGTTCAAGGCACAGCTCGTCGCCTACGACAAGGCCTCATGCGTTGCCTATAAGGACGCGCTCGACACCATGCTCCGGCCCGAGGCATCGACCATCGTGATGTCGAAGTCGCGCACCGACCCGGCCGCGTGGGCGGCGTGGACGCCCGGAGCCGAGGAGCTGGAGCAGGTCGTCGCCCGCTTCAACGACCCTGCTGACCCGCTCAAGATCCTCATCGTCACCGCGAAGCTCCTCACCGGGTTCGATGCGCCGATCCTTCAGACGCAGTACCTCGACAAGCCGCTGAAGGAGCACACCCTCCTCCAGGCGATCACCCGCACCAACCGGGTCTATCCACCGAACAAGACCCACGGCCTGATCGTGGACTACCTCGGGATCTTCGACGATGTCGCCAAGTCCCTTGCATTCGACGAGACCACCGTTCTCAAGGTCATCTCCAACATCGAGGAGCTGAAGAAGCAGCTTGCCCCGGCGATGGCGACCGCGCTGGCATTCTTCCCTGGCGTAGACCGCACCATCGGCGGCTACGAGGGGCTGATCCAAGCCCAGGCGGCGATCGCCGACGACACTGTGAAGGACGCTTTTGGGTCGGCGTACAGCGTGGTGTCTCAGCTGTGGGAGGCGCTCAGTCCGGACCCGATGCTCACGCCGCACCGCGACGACTACAAATGGCTTACCGACGTCTACGAGTCCGTGCGGCCCGCCGACATCACCGGCCGGCTCGTATGGCACGCGCTGGGCGCCAAGACCATCGAACTGATCAACGAGAACATCCAAGTCGAGATCCCCCAGGGCGCAGACGCCATCGTCCTCGATGCCCAGACCATCGAAGACCTGATGACCGGCAAACGCAAGGACGTGCCCACCAAGGAGATCGAAAAGCAGATCACCGCCCGCATCGCCCGCCACCTCAACAACCCGGTCTTCATCGAGCTCGGTCAGCGACTCAACGCCCTCCGCGAGAAGTACGCCGACATCCAGCAATCCAGCCTCGACTTCCTCCGCGAGCTCCTGGAGCTGGCCAAGGACACCGTCGCCGCCGAGAAGGCCGAGGAGCTCATCCCGCGCGAAGAGAAGGGCAAGGCCGCCCTCACCGAACTCTTCGAGGCCCTCAAGGGCGACGAGACCCCGATCATCGTCTCCAACGTCGTCGACCGTATCGACGAGGTCGTCCGCGGCGTCCGCTTCGACGGTTGGCAGTCCACCATCGCCGGCGACCAAGAGGTCCGCAAAGCCTTGCGCCAGACCCTGTACGTCCAGTTCAAGATCCGCGACAACGACGTCTACGAGAAGGCCCTCGCCTACGTCCGCGAGTACTACTGAGATCATCCCCGGCCGGCCACGTACGGGACACGTGTGGGGTCACACCACTTCCGACTAGCGACCACCTACTACGCGCTGCATTCCCGCGGTCATCGGCCCATTGCGGCCTCGCTGAGCAGAGGCTTTCCGTAGACCGGAGGTTGTGGGTCAGCCCCACGGGGCCCACCGATATCACAGTTCAGCAACTAGGGCCTGTTGCGAAAGTGACGGATGTGGTGTTCGGTGTGTCGCCGAGCGTGAGGTGAGGCCTCCGCAGTAGAGGAAGTGGTGTCGAATCACCCGCTACTGCCGGAGGCCTCATGCTCACCGTATCCGCCGCAGCCCGTCACGATCTCAGCGACGCACAGTGGGCGCTGTTGGAGCCGCTGCTTCCGCCGACTGCTCCGTGTGGTCGTCCGCGGCGATGGCCGATCCGGGGGCTGGTCGACGGGGTCCGTCATCGGGCTCGGGCCGGCTGTCCGTGGCGGGACGTCCCGGTCCGGTACGGCCCGTGGTGGCGGGTGTACGCCCTGTTCGCGTGCTGGCAACTGCTCGGGGTGTGGGCGCGGGTTGAGGCCGCGCTGCGCCAGGCTGCCGACCGCAACGGCCGGTTGTCGTGGCAGGTGTCGGTCGACTCCACCACCGCACGCGCCCACATCCACGCCGCCGGCGCCCGCCGCGACAGCGTGAATCGGGTTGCGGGAGAACCCGATCACCACGCGCTGGGTCGCTCCCGCGGCGGCTGGGGCACCAAAACCCACGCCGCGATCGACCAGCACCGCGGTCTGCTGTCGTTCCTGCTCACCCCGGGCCAGGACGGCGACAGCCCGCAGTTCATCCCCGTGCTCGAGCAGATCCGGATCGCCCGACCCGGGCCCGGCCGACCACGGCAACGACCCGACCGTGTCCTGGCGGACAAGGCCTACTCCTCCCGCGCGAACCGGGCCTGGCTGCGCCAGCGCAAAATCGCAGCGACGATCCCGGTCCCGGCCGACCAGCAAGGTCACCGGCAGCGCCGCGGATCCTCCGGCGGGCGTCCACCCGCGTTCGACGCCGAGCGGTACAAGGACCGCCACGCCGTCGAGGCCGGGTTCAACCACCTCAAGCACCATCGCGCGTTCGCCACCCGGTACGACAAGCTCGCCGTCCGCTACGCCGCCACCGTGCACGTCGCCAGCATCGACCACTGGCTCAGACGACTTTCGTAACAGGCCCTAG
>JAKOZM010000217.1 GCA_029779995.1 Actinomycetes bacterium | reverse complement strand
GGGTTGACCCTGTGTGCGGAGTGCACTCTGGTCGGCGCGCTGCGGATGTCCGGTGGTGGCCGGCTGATCGCGTTCAGCTGCTGCGACGGCGACGGGAACCTCCTGATGCCGTGTGGCCGGTGCCGGCAGTTGCTTTACGAATTCGGTGGGCCGGGGCTGCTGATCGACCACCCCGACGGGATCAAGACGCTCGACGACCTGCTGCCGAGCGCGTTCGGTCCTGCCGATCTTCCCTGAACCCGGCTCACGGACCGCTTGATTGCCTTTTGAGTTCTACCGGGGCAGACGCTGGCAGGCGCGAGTGACAGGATCGGGGTATGCACTTCGAAGAGATCCGCGCCCTTCCCAAGGTCCTGCTCCACGACCACCTCGACGGGGGCCTGCGTCCGCAGACCGTCATCGACCTGGCGGCGGAGTGCGGTTACACGAAGTTACCCACTCGCGACGCCGACGAACTCGGGCAGTGGTTCGTCGATGCCGCGAACAGCGGCTCCCTGGTCCGGTACCTGGAGACCTTCGAGCACACGGTCGCCGTGATGCAGACCGAAGAGGCCATCCGGCGGGTGGCGGCCGAATGCGCCGAGGACCTGGCCAATGACGGTGTGGTGTACGCCGAGGTCCGGTTCGCCCCGGAACTCCTGACGGCCGGCGGCTTGACCATGGTGCAGGCAGTGGAGGCCGCACTGGATGGGTTCGACAGTGACCGGATCGTGGTCAATGCCCTCCTGTGCGCCATGCGGCAGGCTCACCGCGGCGATGAGGTCGCTGACCTCGTGGTGGCCCTGCGCGGCGACGGCGTGGCGGGTATGGACATCGCCGGCCCCGAGGACGGCTTCCCCGCATCCCTGTTTGCAGATCCCTTCGCCAAGGTGCGCGCGAACATGGGCCACTACACGATCCACGCGGGGGAGGCCGCCGGAGTGCCTAGCATCGCGGACGCTATCGCGACCTGCGCTCCCGAACGGCTGGGCCACGGGGTGCGCATTATCGAGGACGTCCGGATCCACCCTGACGGAGAGGATTTCGGTCCCGTCGCCCAGTACGTTCTCGACCGGCAGATCCCTTTGGAGGTCTGTCCCTCGTCGAACCTGCAGACCGGCATCGCAGACACGATCCAGGATCATCCAGTGACCGCGCTGAACGATCTGGGATTCGCCGTGACCATCAACACGGACAACCGCCTGATGAGCGGCACGTCGGTCAGCAAGGAGATGTACCTGCTGGTTTCGGAGGCCGGCTGGGAGTTGGAGGACCTGTATCTGGCCACGATGACGGCCGCCAACGCGTCTTTCCAGACGCTGGAGGATCGCGACGATTTGATCGAGCGGGAACTGCAGCCGGCTTGGGAGGCCTGAGCGGCCAGCCCCTCCGTCCCCTCTGGCGGCATTCACCCGGAGATCCGAGGTAGCGCTGCCCGCGTGCGCGGGGATGTCCCATTTCTACGGGTCGTCGGGGCGGCTGGTGTATCGCTTGCCGCGGGGGCTGATCCAGATGGTGGTGTTGTTCGGTCCTCGTTCCACCCGCCATTTGCTGTGGGTCTTGATCCGGTGGTGGTAACGGCACAGCGGCTGCAGGTTGTCCGCGTCGGTGGGGCCGGTCGGCCAGGGCACGATGTGGTCGAGGTCGCAGTTGCGGGCGGGCCGGCGGCAGCCGGGGAACCTGCAGTGCCGGTCCCGGGTCCGCACGTAGCGGCGCAGCTTCAGATTCGGCAGGTAGCCGGCCTGGAGTTGGGGCATGGTCAGGCGGATGATCGCCGAGGGTAGTTCCAGGCGGCGCAGCAACTCATCGGCGTGCATGTCGGCGATCGGGCCGTAGCCCTCGATCTCCGCCCCGTCGTCGGTCATGATCACCGCGACCGGGACCTGCTCAGCCGGGGTGATCCCGGTCAACAGTTCGATGAACATGTCGACCCGGATCGCCTCCCGGTTGCCCTGAATATTGTTCGACCGGATCCGGATCGACTCCATACAGGCGGTGGCTTCTTCGGCGGTGAGGTAGGCCGAGAGGGTGGCCATGCCGTCCGGTTCCGGGAGCAGGCTGACCTTGCGGCACGTGCGGGCCTTCTTCCGTCGCCGTTCCGCCGCTTCCGGGTCGATCCGGTCCACCTGGCGGGGTAGCCAGCCCCGCACCTGATGCCGGGTCCGGGTCGCGGCGTAGTCGATGGCCCGCTCCACCAGCGCCCGCCGGGCACCCGGTTCAAGTCCGAGGGTGGATGTGGCAATCTCACGCACCTTGGGCAGATCGATCCGGCCCTCGGCTAGCGCGGTGAGCAGCATCGGCAGGTCTTGGACAACCTCCACGGCCACATCGACCATCGACGACGCCGCGCCCGGGGACCAGACCATCGCGCACGCGATCTCCGGCGGTGTCGGGTCCACGACCACACCGTCCTGGTCGGCACCGAGTTCGGACTCCACGAACACCTGATGGAAGGCCCGGAGTTGCTGGGCGTGGCAGTACCCGATCACCGCCTCAGCGGCTTTCGCCCGCTCGAGCGGATCATCGTTGGAGAAGATCTCCTCCAGGACCGCAACTACCGATTCGCTCATGTTCACACCATACGAGAGGGCTACGACAAGGTCTTCTGACCAGGTACTTTGCGGTGGAAAACCCGGCAGCTACGCGCTGGTGATCCCGAAGATCCCGTGTCCGAAATACCGCAGCGCTTTTGCCAGCCCATCTCCGATCGGGACAAGTCGATGGCCTCGTTAGTCTGGTCCTATGCGATCGCGTTCGGTACTCATCGGTCTGGTGGTATTCGGCGCGGGTGTGCTGACCGCGTTGGTCGTCCTGTCCAGGCTCGTCGTGTCCCAGGCGCCCGTCGTGCCGGTCCTGTGGTTCCTGTCGATGCTCAGCGGCGTGGGGTTCGCGATCCTGCTGCTGTGGCTGTGGTTGCAGTCTCGCCGGCGCCGGGCCGCGGTGCGGACGGCGATGACAGCTCCTCATTCATCGACCCGGACCTGAATCCGCGCGGATCGATCTCCACCGACGCGAAGCCGCACGCCAGCACCTCCTGGCGGGCCGAATCCTGCCAGCCCGGCTCAGCCAGCAGCGGCGCGTCCACCTCGATGCGGGCGGTATCGCCGAGGTCGCGCACCCGTAGATTCACCCCCGGATCGTCAAGCAGCTCGCGCAGTGCCCGCTCTGCCGCCTCGATCCGGGCCAGCCGCTGCGTCGAGATCTGGATTCCATAGGCCACCCTGCTCGATAGGCAGGCGGCCTGCGGTTTATCCCACACAGTGAGATTCCACTCCCGCGCGATGGCCCGGATGGTCGCCTTGTCCAGACCAGCGTCGGCCAAGGGAGTGACCGCACCGCGTTGCGCTGCAGCCCGGATGCCGGGCCGGAATCCAGCCACCAGGTCGTCGGCGTTGGTTCCGGTGGCTACGTACCACCCGTGCGGAACCACCGTGCTGACGACATCGAGCAACTCCGCCTTGCAGAAGTAGCACCGCGTAGTGCCGTTCTCCCGGTAGCCGTCACGGCTCATCTCGTCGGTGGTCACCTCAAGATGGGCCGCACCCAGCGAGGCCGCGAACTCACGCGCGGACGACAGTTCGGCGGCCGGCAACGAGGGGCTGACAGCCGTCACGGCCAGCACCCGCCCCGGTCCCAGGGCACGTATCGCCGCCGCCAGCAGGAACGCCGAATCCACCCCGCCGGAGAAGGCAACTACCAGCCCCGGGTAATGCTGCACAGTGGCCAGCAGCGATTCCAGAGGGTCCGGGGTACCGAGCTCGCAGGTCATATCCGTAACGTAGTGCGGATGGGTACACAGCAGTCCAACCGCATTGCGCGGTCATTGGCCGATGATCTTCGAGGACGCAGCCCAGGGCAGGTCCGGCGACTGCTCGCCGTCCGCCCGGATCTGCTGCAGCCCTGGCCTACGGACCTCTCGCAACTGGCCCGCAAGGCTGCCGATGACGCCAGTGTGCTGACCGCGCTCAGCGCCTTGTCCACGCCGTCGCTACGCGTGCTGGAGGTATTCGCCGCCCTGCACGATGCGACGATCGAGCAGGTTTCGCAGGCCCTTGCAGAGGACGTCGGCGATGTCGTCCAGGACCTGTGGGAGCGAGCCCTGTTGTGGGGAGGACCCGTGTACAAGGCGGTCCGCGCCGCGCAGCAGGCATTCGGAGCTTTTCCCTGTGGACTGAGTTCTGCCAGCCACGTGACCCCGGATCCGCAGGCTGTGCACGCCGCGGCTGCCGACCTCGACCCCGACCGCCTGCGATACCTCGTGTGGGAACAGCCGGTCAGCACGACGGCCAATCCGCTGACGGTGATCCGCGGTGAGCAGAACGTCGTACCCCGCGAAGTGGCCCTCATATTGCGGCAGGGTCTGTACCTGCCAGCTGCACAGCCTCCCGAGCACGATGATGCGACGCCGGTGGCGGGGCCGCCGGCCATCTGGAATGTCCTGGCCGGCGTGCGCTACGTGCTGACCGACCTGGCTCGCCGTCCGCTGACGTGGAACGCCGCCCGGGGGGTCTCCCGGCGGGTTCTGCAGGACCGTGCCACTGCCATGGCGCTACCAGTCGAAGAGCTCGCCGTCTGGCTTGAACTGGCCGCCGTGGCAGGCCTGGTCGGGGGAGTGGACGCCTGTGCCCATCCCACTGCCGAGGCCCAGCGCTGGCTCTACACGGGCGAACAGGACATGTGGCGCGAGCTCATAGAGGCGTGGCTCGACAGCGACCGCCCGCTGCTGCGCTGCCGTCCGGACGATCTTGGCGTGCTCACCACATCGGGTGTGGCCCGCACTGCGGAACACCGCCGGCAGGTCCTGGCCGTATGGCCGCGTGGGCGGGTGAACGCCCAGAATCTGGCGGAGGTGCTGGCCTGGGAACGTCCGCGCTTGGTTGAGGCCCGCGAACGATCCAACGACTTCCTGGCCGAGCTGA
Organism: Actinomycetes bacterium; assembly: GCA_029779995.1. Next base: position 11,921 of record JAKOZM010000217.1, on the reverse strand, counting down.
CCGCCTTGGGCCTGCTCCCGGGCGGGGTCGCGGTCGCTGACATCAGCGCACCCTCGGCCATGACGGTGCCTGCCACGGACAACGCCCTCATCGTCCAGCCGGACCACACAATCATCGCGGCGGCCAACGTCGACACCGCCACCTGGGACCTGCTGCACGACATCGCGCATGTGGAGTCCTGGGGCCCGGTGATCATGCACCGGGTCGATCTCTCGCGGCTGCGGGCAGCCGCTGCCAGGCGTTCGCCCGAGCACATCCTGGCGCAATTGGCCCAGTCCAGTCGCACTGCGCTTCCACAATCCCTGGAGTACCTGGTCAAGGACGCTGCCCGCGCTGCGCCGGTGCAGGTCTCGCGGGTGACGCTGATCAGGTCCAGCGCTCAGGAGAGCCAGGCGCTGCGCGACCTCGGGTGGCAGGAGGTGGCCGCCGGGACGTTCATCAGTGAACAACCTTTGGACGCGGTGCAGCGGCTGCTTGCCCAAGCCGGGGTGGCGGCGAGCAGTGCCGACCAGCCGACCGTGGCCCTTCCCCTGGAATATGTGCGCGCAGCACCTCCGGATCCTGAAGCCGTCGACCGGTTGGTCGCGCATTTGGTGGAGGCCACCGAGCAGGTGGCCGATGCCCCTGATCTGCAACCAGCCGATCCCGCCCAATTGCGCCAGGTCTTGCAGGCTCGCCGGGTGTGGCTGGAATTCGGCGATGGTCAGCAGACGTTGACTCATTTGGTGGAGCCGTTGGAGGTGCGCTCAGGACAGGTCACCGGCTGGAGCCTGACCGCCGCCCGCACGATCACGATTCCCCTGTCCCGGATCGCCGCTGTGAGGATTGCTGATGACTGATGGCCCGCTGATCGTGCAGAGCGACCACACCCTGCTGCTGGAGGTTGATCACCCGCAGTCCGAGCAATGCCGTCGCGAGATCGCCGTGTTCGCTGAACTCGAGCGCTCCCCGGAGCACGTGCACACCTATCGATTGACCAAGCTCGGACTCTGGAATGCGCGCGCAGCGGGCCACGACGCCGAGCAGATCGTCGACACCCTTGTTCGCTTCTCCCGCTTTCCCGTGAGTCCGGCGCTGCTGCTGGACATCACCGATACCATCAGCCGGTACGGCAGGCTGGAGTTGCACAATCATCCGGCGCACGGTCTGGTCATGATCAGCCACGACAAGGCGGTCCTCACCGAGGTTCTGCGCCACAAGAAGACGGCGGGGATGCTGGGCGAGCGTCTCGATGAGTGGACCGTGGTGGTGCATCCCAGCGAGCGCGGACGGCTCAAGCAGGCGCTGCTGGCAGTCGGGTGGCCGGCCGACGATCTCGCCGGCTACGTCGACGGGGAGGCCCATGCCATCGCTTTGCGCGAGGATGGTTGGACCTTACGCGACTACCAGCGACAGGCAGCCGAGAACGCCTTCTACGGCGGTTCTGGGGTGATCGTCCTGCCGTGTGGCGCGGGTAAGACGATCGTGGGTGCCGCGGCTATGGCGATGGCGCAGGCGACGACGTTGATCCTGGTGACCAACACTGTGGCTGCCCGGCAGTGGCGCACTGAACTGCTCGCGCGCACGTCTTTGACCGAGGACGAGATCGGGGAGTACAGCGGTCAGTCCAAGGAGATCCGCGCCGTCACCATCGCGACGTATCAGATCCTGACGGCCAAGCGCAAAGGGGTCTACGCGCACCTCGAGGTCTTCGATGCCCGCAACTGGGGCTTGATCCTCTATGACGAGGTCCATCTACTGCCCGCGCCGGTCTTCCGCTTCACCGCTGACATTCAGAGCCGCCGTCGGATCGGGTTGACCGCGACGCTGGTCCGGGAGGACGGCAAGGAGTCCGACGTGTTCTCGCTCATCGGTCCCAAGCGATTCGACGCGCCATGGAAGGACATCGAGGCCCAGGGATACATCGCCCCGGCGGACTGCTGCGAGATCCGCGTCGACCTGCCTGAGGATGACCGCATGACGTATGCGCTGGCCGAGCCTGAGGACCGCTACCGCTTGGCGGCGGCCGCGGATGTCAAGCACGACGTGGTCCGGCAGGTGATCGACCTGCATCCCAAGGATCAGATCTTGGTGATCGGACAGTATCTCGACCAGCTCGACGAACTCGCCGAGGAACTCGATGCGCCCCTGATCACCGGCAGGACCCCCGTCCGCGAGCGGCAGGCCCTGTTCGATGCATTCCGGTCCGGCGACGTGCGGGTCCTGGTGGTCAGCAAGGTGGCCAACTTCTCCGTCGATCTGCCGCAGGCGCGCGTGGCCATCCAGGTCTCGGGCACCTTCGGTTCCCGGCAGGAGGAAGCACAGCGGCTCGGTCGGGTGCTGCGGCCCAAGACCGACGGCGGCGGCGCCCACTTCTACACGATCGTCACCCGCGACACTGTGGATGCGGAGTTCGCCGCCCACCGTCAACGCTTCCTTGCCGAGCAGGGCTACGCGTACCGGATCCTGGACGCCCACGACCTCTGATCGAAGTCGGCCGAACTGAGGTATGGACAGATCCGCGACGGCATGATGTCATGTTGTCAAAGGTAACGATTTGATTACGACCGGGAGGTGTTCCGTGGTAGCTGACAAGACCATTCCCGCATCTCCGGTGAGTGTTGAGGTCCACGACATTCGCCAGGAACTCAACGACACCGCCGACCGCCTTGTCATTGAAGTGGTGTCGGCCGCTGATGACGGCTATACGGCGGTTCCCGAATGTCAGCGGCTCATCGCTTGGCTCAGTGCGGAGTTCCTGCCCTACGTGGTCGCTCGATTCGCCGATGACCTACCCGCCGACCTCACGGCCCTGCGTGCCGTGCTGGATGAGATGCACGGCTCAAACGGGACCTACGCGGCCCAGCTGTCCGTGCAAGCACGATCGTTGGTGTTCCGCCTCATGTGACCTCTCGTCGCCTCCCTCGCGAAGTCACACCCGATGGGCCCCGGTTCCGCCACCAAGGACCGGGGCCCATTGTTGTGCCCGGACATGACGAAGGGCCGGCCCGCGCGTACGCGAGCCGACCCTTCGAACAGGTGCAGGACTTAGAAGTCCATGCCGCCCATGCCGCCGTCGCCACCGGGCATGGCCGGGGCAGCCTTCTCAGGCTTGTCGGCGACCACTGCCTCGGTGGTGAGGAACAGCGCGGCGATGGAGGCCGCGTTCTGCAGTGCGGAACGGGTGACCTTGGCCGGGTCGATGATCCCCGCCTCGATCAGGTTCACGTACTCGCCAGTCGCGGCGTTCAGGCCGAAACCGGGCTCGAGGTGACGCACCTTCTCCGCCACGACGCCGCCTTCGAGGCCAGCGTTCACAGCGATCTGCTTCAGCGGGGCCTCAACAGCGACCTTGACGATGTTGGCGCCAGTGGCCTCTTCGCCCTCCAGCTCCAACTTCTCGAAGGCAGCCTGGCTGGCCTGCAGCAGGGCCACGCCGCCACCGGCGACGATGCCCTCCTCGACGGCCGCCTTGGCGTTGCGCACGGCATCCTCGATGCGGTGCTTGCGCTCTTTGAGCTCCACCTCGGTGGCAGCGCCGGCCTTGATGACGGCAACGCCGCCAGCCAGCTTGGCCAGCCGCTCCTGCAGCTTCTCACGGTCGTAGTCGCTGTCGGAGTTCTCGATCTCGGCGCGAATCTGGTTCACGCGACCGGCGATCTGGTCGGGGTCACCCGAGCCCTCCACGATGGTGGTCTCGTCCTTGGTGACGACGACCTTGCGTGCACGGCCCAGCAGCTCCAGCCCGACGCCCTCCAGCTTCAGGCCGACCTCCTCGGAGATCACCTGCCCGCCGGTGAGGATCGCGATGTCCTGCAGCATGGCCTTGCGACGGTCACCGAAGCCGGGAGCCTTCACTGCCACGCTCTTGAACGTACCGCGGATCTTGTTCACGACGATGGTGGCCAGGGCCTCACCCTCAAGATCCTCGGCGATGATCGCCAGCGGCTTGCCCGACTGCATGACCTTCTCGAGGATCGGCAGCAGGTCCTTGACCGCGGAGATCTTGGAGTTGGCAATGAGGATGTAGGGATCCTCCAGCACGGCCTCCATGCGCTCGGGGTCGGTCACGAAGTAGGGGGAGATGTAGCCCTTGTCGAAGCGCATACCCTCGGTGAGCTCGAGCTCCAGGCCGAAGGTCTGGCTCTCCTCAACGGTGATGACGCCTTCTTTGCCGACCTTGTCCATGGCCTCGGCGATGATCTCGCCGATCTGGGGGTCAGCAGCTGAGATCGAGGCGGTGGCGGCGATCTGCTCCTTGGTCTCGACCTCCTTGGCCATGCTCAGCAACTGCTCGCTGATGGCCTCCACGGCCTGCTCGATGCCGCGCTTGAGCGCCATCGGGTTCGATCCGGCCGCGACGTTGCGCAGGCCTTCACGCACGAGCGCCTGAGCCAGAACGGTAGCGGTAGTGGTGCCGTCGCCAGCGACGTCATCGGTCTTCTTGGCGACCTCTTTGACGAGCTCGGCGCCGATCTTCTCGTAGGGATCCTCGAGTTCGATCTCCTTGGCGATGGACACACCGTCGTTGGTGATCGTGGGGGCTCCCCACTTCTTCTCCAGAACGACGTTGCGGCCCTTCGGCCCAAGGGTGACGCGGACTGCGTCGGCGAGGGTGTTCATGCCGCGCTCAAGAGCCCGGCGTGCTTCCTCGTCGAAAGCGATAATCTTCGCCATCGGTTGAAATTCCTCCACATTTGGGGGGTCGTCGGAAACTGGTGCCCGCGACGGACGACTGGTCGCCAGCAGGTCACATCCCTGCTGGCGGGCCGGTCTCACCGAGTTCCCATTAGCACTCCCCCGCTGAGAGTGCTAAGACCATTGTTAGCACTCGAGGTAGGAGAGTGCAAGTAGGTGTGCTGCCCTGGACGATCAGGGCGATGGTCTGGCACGCCGCGTCAGTAGTGCTCGGGTGCGACCCCCGGTTCCACTGGGCCGCTCGACCTTTCTCGGGCCCGTCGGGTCAGTCCTCGAAACCCTCGAGGTCGTGCAGGACGTCGTCGGAGAGAATCTCCTCCTCGCCACCGTCGTCGTCGTAGTGCATGGCGGATTCCTCCGCGGACATGTCACTGGTGTCGTGACTGTTCCAGGCGATCTCCTCGGACGTGGTGTCCTGGCCGTCCTCGTCCTCAGTCACCAGATGCCCGATCAGGTTCTGGCCATTGCGAGTGTCGGTGTACTCCGGGCCGTCGGTCCCCAACTCCCGGCTCAGTTCCCCCCAGAGTTCCGCAACGACCTCGTCCCCGGGGCGATCCCCGAACTCCCTGCCCATGATGGCTCCTGTCGGTAGCGCTACCTCCAGCCTAGACTCATCCCTTGCCTTGATTGGCAACAGCGGCGGCAGCGGTTTCCGCCGCGGCCGGATCCAGGTATCGACCTGGGCCGATCGGGCGCATGGCCGGATCGAGTTCGTAGACCAGCGGGATGCCGGTCGGGATGTTCAGGCCCGCGATGTCGGCGTCGGAGATGTCCTCCAGGTGTTTGACCAGGGCTCGCAGGGAGTTGCCGTGCGCGCCGATCAGCACAGTGTTGTAGGTCAGCAGATCGGGGACCACAGCGTCGTACCAGTAGGGCAGCATGCGCCGTACGACGTCTTGCAGGCACTCGGTCAGGGGCCGGATCTCCGGCGGTAGCATCGCGTACCGCGGGTCGTCGAACTGTGAGAACTCGTCATCAATGGCGATGGGCGGTGGCGGGGTGTTGTAGGACCGGCGCCAGAGCATGAACTGCTCCTCGCCGTATTCCTCGAGCGTCTGCTTCTTGTTCTTGCCCTGGAGGGCGCCGTAGTGACGTTCGTTCAACCGCCAGTTGCGGCGTACAGGCACCCAGTGCCGGTCGCAGTTCTCCAGGGCCAGGTTGGTCGTCCGGATCGCGCGGCGCAGCACGGATGTGTGCACGACGTCTGGCAGGATGCCGGACTCCGCGAGCAGTTCTCCAGCTTTTCCGCCCTCGGCGACACCCTTGTCTGTGAGGTCGACGTCAACCCAGCCGGTGAACAGATTCTTGGCGTTCCACTGGCTCTCGCCATGGCGTAAAAGGATCAGAGTGCTCATGACTCAAACCTACCGAAGCCGAGATTCAGACGTCGCCTGGGCGCAAGTGAGTGAAGGCGGCCAGGTTCGCGGTGGATTCGCCACGCGACAGTCGCCAGCGCCATTCCCGTTCGATCGAGGACCGGAAGCCCATCTCCAGGATCGTGTTGAACGATCCGTCTGCTTCGGAAAGGACCACTCCCATGACCTGATCGAGCACATCGCTGGTCACAGTTGTGGCCGGCAGTCTGCCGACCAGGTAGATGTCGCCGAGGTGGTCGATGGCGTAAGCGACGCCGAGTAGGCGGCGGTTGCGCTGCAGCAGCCAACTGTGGACGGCAGGCGCGTTCTCGTCCGGGTGCCGCGCAACGAAGGCGTTGATGCTCAGCGAGTGGGGCCCAGTCACCAAAGCGCACGTCGTGCGCAGTTTGTGCTCGCCGGGCAGAATCACGGTGACGACATTGTCGGCCACCTCGTGATCCAGGCCGCAGTCACGGGCCCACTTGGTCACCATCGCGATCATGCGTAGCGCCTCAGCAGGATCGGACGGCCCGCCAGGGCGCGGTCGTACGCCTGCAGCGTGGCGGTGGCGGTCGCGCCCCAACTGAACCGCTGGGCGTGTCGGCGCGCCAGCACGGACATCCGCTGCTGGGTTGCCGGGTCACCCAGGATGGTGCCCAAGGCGTCGGCAAAGCCCGCCGGATCGTGACCGGCCACCAGGACTCCGCCGTCCCCGACAGCCGTGGTGAGGCCGCCGACCCGGCTGGCCACCACGGGGATCCCGCAGGCCTGGGCCTCGACGGCGACCAGGCCGAACGATTCCGAATAACTCGGCACCACCACCACGTCTGCCGCCCGGTAGAGGTCGGCCAGCCGGTCACGGGCTACCGGCGGCATCATCGTGACGATGTCGCGCAGGCCCAGGGCATCTACGAGCGCGGGCAACTCCGCAGAGCGCTGCAGGCCGTTGCCGGAGAGTCCGCCGTTGATGACCACCTTGAGTCGGGGCCGCAGGTCCGGGCGGCGGTCGAGAAGGTGGGCGGCGGCGCGCACGAGGATGTCCGGAGCCTTCAGAGGCTGAATGCGCCCGACGAAGAGCAGAACGATGTCGTCACTGGACATCCCCAGCCATTCCCGACCCGCAGTCCGAGGCCCGGGGGAGAACGTGGCCAGGTCGACACCGGGCAGGGCCACGGCCACATGTTCGGGGTCGGCGTCGTACAAGGTGACGAGGTCGTCGGCCTCGGTCTCGGTATTGGCGATGAGCATGTCGGCGGCCGCCACCACCTGCTCCTCACCGAGCACTCGTTCGTAGGGCTCGGGGGTGTCGCCAGCGGCCAGGGTGAGGTTCTTCACCTTGGCCATGGTGTGCATGCTGTGCACGAGCGGGATCTGCCAGCGTTCGGCCGCCACCCAGCCCACCTGTCCCGAGAGCCAGTAGTGCGAGTGCACGAGGTCGTAGTAGCCCTCGGGTCTGTGTGCCTCGGCCCGCAGGACCGACGCGGTGAATGCGCAGAGTTGGCCCGGCAGCTGCTCCTTGCGCAGGCCTTCATAGGGACCAGCACTCATGTGGTGCACTGTGACGCCATCGATCACGGGCACTCGCGGCGGCTGCTCGCTGGACGTGGCGCGGGTGAAGATCTCGACCTCGGTGCCCTGGCGGGCGAGCTCCTTGGCGGTCTCCAGTACGTACACATTCATGCCGCCGGCATCGCCACTGCCTGGCATGGCCAAGGGTGACGTGTGCATCGAGATCATGGCTACCCGGTGCGCACGCATACGCACCAGTTTCCCCGATGGCGACCCAACGTGCCTCTCGGGTCTACGAGGCCAGTGGCAACTGGGCCTTCACCATGCTTGTCCAGGTGGCATTCAACACTCGTTGGCCGGCTTCGTCGCGCTTCACGGTCCACGTCATCTCGATCATGTCCCACCTCTTCCCTGTATGAACTGAACTATACGTGAAAGTGAATGGTGGGTTAATTGCAGGGGTTCTTACGGGAACGTGTCGCTGGCGGACTTGCCTGGTTCAGCTCACGCGTTCGTCTGCGCCTCCCCGGCGCGCAAATGGGAGAAGGTGCTGGGACACCCCGGGCGGGACCACAACGAAACTGGCCAGCCCTAGTGCGCGACAGGCGGGGCGGAACCCGTGGCCACGTACACGACTTCGTCGGCAATCGTCTGGGCGTGCTCGGCGAAACGCTGCAGGTCGCGGCTGAGCATGCAGACATCCACCGCCGTCGACACATCGTGCGGCCATGCCGAGGAGCCGACGATCGCCAGCATCTCTGTGTGCAGCGAACCCATCTGCGCCCCCGCTGCCCGCACAACATGTGCACTAGCCAGGTCCGCTTCGCCCAGAGCCCGCTGCAGGCGATCGGTCAGCGACTGCCCCAAATCGGCCATATCGACCACCACGTCGCGCACCTCCCGCGGTATGAGGGGTCGCGGGTAGCGTCGGCGGGTGGCCTTGGCGATGTTTGTGGCCAGTCCGGTCATGCGCCGAAGGGACACAGCCTGCTGCGCAGCGGCGAGGAGGACTCGCAGATCGTGCGCGACGGGCTGTTGTTGTGCGGTCAGATACGCCGCGTCGATCGTCACCTGCCGGGCCTCGTGGTCGATGTCACGGCCCTCACTGATCACTTCTTCGGCCAACCGCAGGTCCGCCGTCAGGGCGGCCTCCACGGCCCGCCGCAGGGCGTGGCCCACCTGCTCGCAGAGGCTGGCCAGATTCTGGTCGAGCGCGGCGAGACGGGCGTGGAAGACACTGCGCATCAATCAGTGACGATAGCCCCGCCGGGGGATCCGGCAGCCCACGTGAACGCATCCTCGGGGTGAACATCACCTGAAGAGCACGCCGCAAGTTCGGGCGCTGTCTGCCGCCGAGTGCTGGCGTTACCTATTGTTCGTAGTGTGATGGCGTTGTGGATGCTGCTGGGGGCAGCTATCGGCATGCTTGCGGGGTGGTGGCTGGCCAAGTGGCGCGAACAGGACGTGCCGGCTTCCGCGCAGGCCGTCGAGGACGGTATTCAACAGGGCGAGATCGAGCGCGTGCTGGCCGCATTGCCAGAGGCTTCGGTCGTGGTGGACGGATCGGGCGCCCCGGTGCGCATGAGTAACCAGGCCCTGGCGATGACACTGATTCAAAACGGGCGGATCGCGATCCCGGAGATCTCGTCGATGATCGCCGACGTGCGACACGACGGCGAGATCCGCGAGCACGATGTCACAGTACGCCGACCACCGTTGGGCAAGGGGCTGATCACTTTGCGACTGCGGGTCGCCCCGCTCGGCCCAGATCGGGTCCTGGTGCTCGCAGAGGACCTCTCCGAGGCCCAGCGTGTCGATGCCGTCCGCCGCGACTTCGTCGCCAACGTCAGCCACGAACTCAAGACCCCCATCGGCGCCTTGAGTCTGCTGGCCGAGGCTGTGCTCAGTTCGGCCGACGAACCGGAAGCAGTGCGCCACTTCGCTGGCCGCATGGAAGCCGAGGCGGGTCGTCTGAGTGACCTGGTGGGCGACCTGATCGACCTGAGCCGTCTGCAGGGCACCGACCCGCTCAAGGACGCGGCGCCGGTATCCATCGACGCGGTGGTCGGGGAAGCCACGGATGCGGTGCGACAACTTGCCCACAACTCACAGATCGACGTGATCGTCGGACCGCAATCAGAGCTCATGGTGTTGGGCATGGAGTCCCAACTCGTCACCGCGCTACGCAACCTGCTGACCAATGCAATCAATTACAGTCCGCGTGGAACGAGTGTCGCCGTGGCCACACGACTGACGAATGATGTGGTGGAGATCAGCGTGACCGACCAGGGGATGGGGATCCCCGAAAGCGAACTGCAGCGGGTCTTCGAGCGGTTCTACCGGGTGGATCAGGCCCGATCACGGGTCACGGGTGGCACCGGGTTGGGGCTGTCCATCGTCAAGCACGTTGCGGAGAACCACGGTGGCGAGGTGGGCGTGTGGAGCATCCTCGGCGAAGGAAGTACCTTCACGCTGCGCCTGCCGCCCTTCCCCACTGAGGAGATTTCCATTCCCATGCACGCTGTCTTCGAGGAGGAATCAAGCGCATGAGTCGTATTTTGGTTGTGGAGGATGAGCAGTCATTCAGTGACGCTCTGTCATTCATGTTGCGCAAGGAGGGATTCGAGGTCTCCGTGGCCGCCGACGGCCACGCGGCCTTGGCCACGTTCGAGCGCGAAGGTGCCGACATCGTGCTGCTCGACATCATGCTGCCAGGGATTCCGGGGACAGAGGTGTGCCGTCAGATCCGCAACGTGTCCTCGGTGCCGATCATCATGGTGACCGCCAAGGACTCCGAGATCGACAAGGTCGTCGGTCTGGAACTGGGCGCGGACGACTATGTGACCAAACCCTTCTCGTCGCGCGAACTCGTGGCGCGGATCCGAGCAGTCATGCGGCGCCGGGGCCCGGAGAGTGCGTCCGGCTCAGAGATGACGTTGAGCACAGGGAACATCAAGATGGATGTCGATCGGCATGTGGTGACAGTCGACGGTCAGTCCGTGAAACTCCCGCTCAAGGAGTTCGAACTGCTCGAGGTGCTCATGCGCAACGCGGGCCGGGTGCTCACTCGCGGACAACTCATCGATCGGGTGTGGGGCGCAGACTACGTCGGCGACACGAAGACTCTGGATGTGCACGTCAAGCGCCTGCGGTCGAAGATCGAGCCTGACCCTGCCGAGCCGACCGTGCTGGTTACAGTGCGCGGGCTGGGATACAAGCTCGAGATGTAAGCGACGCTTTCACCCGGCTGCGGCTTCCGCCTTCTTCTTCTTGGCCTTCTTCACCTTTTCGGTGGCTGTTGTCTCGTCTGTGGTTTCGGTCTGACCCGCGAACTCCTGCAACTTCTGCTGCTCGGTGACTGCCACTGGCACCTGCGCGTACTGCCCGGTGTTCGGCATCGCGATGACGTCGCCGGCCACAGTCCCGGCGTTCTCGAAGGTGAACGTGGTCGGCACGAACGTGGAGGGGAACGCCTGCAGGTTGAAAGCGTTGATGAAGCTGGTGCTCCAGAAGCCGCTGCGGACAGACTGTCCGGGGGTGACCTCCATGGCGCCTCCGGTGATGCCCATCGGGGACGTCGGGGTGATCTCCACCTTCGTCAGCTTGTCCGGCACGTCCCCGTTGTTGATGAATGTTGCCACCAGGGTCGCCTCGGACGGGTTCATTACATTGCGCACCCACACCGCGCCGCGGATCTGGATGTCGCCGGTGGCGAGGTTCGACCCGTTGCCGACGGCCTGGTTGGCCTGCTCGGAGGTCTGAGCGCTGAAGCCGGACCAGCAACCGCTCAACGACGGAAGCAGGACGGCAGCGGCGGCTAAAGCCGTCACGCGGCGTGCGGTGATTGACACAGTTCCTCCCAGGTCACTACTGACGTGCCGCACTTTACCGACGAGGACCTGCCCTAGGGAAGGCGACTGGCCAGTAGCGGTTCTGGGATTGCTGTACGGCTGGACCGGGGATGGCCTGGACCCAGTCCGGGGAAGCCGGTTCGGCGCTGCGGCCGGAACGGACGAACGGCTGTACCGCGGACGAACGCCTGTACTGCGGACGAACGGCTGTCGGCTGGGCCAGACGGTAACGGTGGCGCCGCGTGCCGAACTCGGGCGCTCTCGGCTCCGACGCCCCACAGCGGTTCTTTACAGTCGTCTTACGGCGTGAATTGTCCGTGTTACGATGGAAGCCACGGGAAGGGGCACCTCCACACATGGCATTTTCCGTCGGCGACACGGTTGTCTATCCGCATCACGGCGCAGCTCGCATCGAGAGTATCGAGCAGCGCGTCATCAAGGGCGAAGAGCGCGAGTACCTCGTGCTGCGTATTGACCAAGGCGACCTCGTCGTTCGGGTCCCGAGCGACAACGTCGACCTCGTCGGTGT
>JAKOZM010000210.1 GCA_029779995.1 Actinomycetes bacterium | reverse complement strand
GATCACGGGCCGGCATGTGCAGCTGTTGTGCCGGGCGGCGGGCAGTCTGCCGCGGTTCGCGGTGTTGGAGGCGGATCTGGTCGCGGCGGCGGCGGTGATTGAACCGGCGGTGTTGGCCCAGGTGCTGGCGGTGCTGGTTGCGCAGGACCGCCCGGAGGCCCCGGATGAGGATTTTCGGGCGGCGCGGGCCAAACGGGGCCTGCACCTCTCGGATTTGGGTAACGGGTTGTACCGGGTGGATGGGCATTTGGATCAGGTGGCCGGTGCGCGGCTGCGCGATGCCCTGGCCGGCTTCACCGACCCGCCTGCTGTTGGTGATGACCGCACGCCGAGCCAGCGGCTGGCCGACGCGTTGGATGATCTGGTCAGTGCGGCGCAGGCGAACACGAAACCGTTGGGGGTCAGTGGGGTGACGGTGCTGGTCGACGCCGAACAACTACCGGAGGGTGTCGGGGCGCGGCTGGAGGACGGCACCCTGCTGGGCCCGGACAGTTTCGCGCTGCTGGCTTGTTCGGCGGTGGTGTCGGTGATCCTGGGGGTGCGCCGGGCGGGCACGTTCGTACCGTTGGCGTTGGGCCGCACGCAGCGCCGTGCCAGTCATGCGCAGTGGGCGGCGCTGACCGCGCGGGATCGAGGCTGTGTGCGCTGCGGGCGGGCGGCACGCGGCTGCCACGCCCACCACATCGTGGCGTGGGCTGCGGGCGGCCGCACCGATGTCGATGCGATGTGTCTGCTGTGCCCACGCTGTCACCAGGACCTGCACAACGGCCGGTTCACCATCGAGATGGTCGGCGGCATCCCGCGATGCGTGGCCGTGCGGCGAAGAACCTGAGCCGGCCCACGGGCCGGCCAGACGCCCAGCGTCAGCACCACAGCGAACAGCACTCAACCCTGGAAGAGCAGGTTCAGTGGCGCTCGGCGACGACCATGCCGAGCGGGGAACGTGCGGGGCAGCGCCTGGCACGGGGCGGGGCCGGTGATCATCGGGCAGCGCCGGTCGGTCTCCGCCAGCTCGACCGGGAATGGGCGGAAGGTGCGATTTGCCGCGGCGTGTCGCAGCAACAACCGCCGAATTGCCCCGCAGAGGGGATCAGGTGGCCTGCTGGACCAGCCAAGACGGCTGCGATGTCTGCACGCCGACCAGCTACACCGCCCGATGCCCACGGAATCCAGAGCATTCAGACCACAGACACACCCTGAATCGCGAAGAGCCTGATTAGGCCTCAGGTCACGGGTCCGGTGTACTTCTCGCCCGGTCCCTGGCCCGGTGGGTCGGGCACGATCGAACCCTCTCTGAAGGCAAGCTGCAGCGATTTCAGCCCGTCCCGCAGGGGCCGAGAGTGAAAGGTGCCGAGGTACGGGCTCGCCGCGACGATCAGGCCTGCCAGGGACTCGATCAGGGTGCGCGCTTCGTCGAGGTCCTGCTCGTCGGGATCCTCGCCCAGGCCGCACTTGACCGCGGCAGCGGTCATCAGGTGCACGGCCACCGTTGCCACGACCTCGACGGCAGGCACATCGGCGATCTCGCGTTCGGCGACATTGGAGTCCATGCGTCAAGGGTGTCATGGGCATACCGCGGGCCGGTGCTGGGCCTGAAGCACTGCTGCACTGTTGCGAAGGTGGGCGGGATCTCAGCGTGAAGCGCCCACCATCGCGACACAGGAACAACCCTGCGGCCTGCCATCCCGGCCTCTACGGTGAAGACATGCGCCGCGACCACATCTGTGCCGGTCTGCAGGACCTCTTCGGACAGTCCGCCGACCTGCAGACGACGGATGACGTGGGGCAGCCCTGGCTTGCGGTCAAGTACGGCGGCGATCCGGACCAACTGTTTGGTGTCATCCGCGCCCAGGTTGGCGAACGCAGCGTCATCGTCAAGATCAACCCAGCGCAGGGCATCGGCCAGACGCTCATCCCCTGGATCCGGGACGAGCGCGGAATCGACCTCGTCGGTTACGAGACCTCGCAGATGGCGGCCGAGACGTCAAACACGGCGATCCGCGAACCGGCCGCCTACTCGCTGCACGCATTGCGCGATGTGCTCCCCGCTGAGCTCGGCCGCTTCGCCGCCAAGGGTCAGACGGCCTTGGTCTTGGAGGACCTCGGCGACATCTCCGGTCTCGATCCCAGCGGAGCCATCGAGCGCTGGCCGACCGATCGAATCGAGCAGGCACTGACTGCTGCCGCCGGCTTCCACGCGCCCACCGCCGGCCGCGACTATCCCTGGACCCTCCTGCGACCGAGCACCCGCACGATGGTCGCTGACGCTGGCCTGTGGCGCAGCATCCTCGACGACGCCGCCACCCGGTTCCCCGACCTGGTCACGTTGGAGTCCTATGCCCGGCGAAGTGCAACCATCGACACGATCTCGCGGTGGCATCCGGCGAAGGACGTGATGCCGGCGACCCTGGTGCACAACGACTACAACCAGCGCAACGTCGGCTTCCGGGAGTCAGGCGAGGTGGTGGTCCTGGACTGGGAACTGGCTCGGGTGAACACGCCGCAGCGCGACGTCGCAGAGCTGCTCACCTTCACCCTCGACGCCCACACCGAGGTCGACGAGTTGCTGCACCTGCTCGGGATTCACTGGCAGGCGCTGATCGACAACGGGATGGACGTCGATCCGGAGGTCTACGCCCGCGCCGCCGCCGCGGAGTTCCGGGTGCAGTCCGTCGATCGGGTCGGGATGCAGTTGCTGTTCGGGGCGGCCTTCGACCTGCCGTATCTGAAGCGGATCAATCGCACGGTGGATCACCTCGTGGCACTGACCCAGGAGTAGAGTCCCAGTTGGTCGAAGTGGGGGAGTAGGGGATGAAGAGGTACGTCGCAGTAGGCGCTGCAATCGCTGGTTTCGCGGTGGTGCCAGCGTGGTCTAGCACCTCCCCGGTCTACACAGGCTCGATCACCGAGGCTTACCTGGACGCGCAACCCGATGCGACGCTGGCCGTCATTGGAAAGTTGCCCTCCGACCCCCGCGCGCTCAAGGATGCCGATCCAGTGGGTTGGTACATGGCCAAGGGGTTGCAGACTGCCCGATTGGTGTGGGCGGCCAAGGCAAGTGCGCCTCAATCGTCTGGTAGCTGCCAACCGTCAGTGGCTCTCAACGGTCGCAGCGCGTATTCCGGTACGGCGTTGCCCCTCGGAAACGGCTCAGGTGAGTGGTTGCTGATGCCGCTCTACCTTCCCAACGGCGGCACCTTGATCGAGGGTCCAGTGCTGAGTGAGTTCACCTCACAGGTCCGTACGGGAACCGCCGATCTGGCCTTGGATTGTGGGCCGGTGGGGAGTGCCGCGTGGAGCATGCCGGTCTTCGTGCTGCCTGCCGCGCCGGAGGATCGGGAACCCGGGGTATCGATTGATGACGGCGCTGATTTCACCAATACGACCAAGGTGGCCCTTCACCTTGGATGGGACGGGCTTCTGGACAAGGTGAAGATCTCCAACGACGGCGGGTTCGCGCCTTCGAAGACCACGGAGGTCGAGGTTCGCGAAGAAGGACCGTTGACCTGGGATGTGGTGGAACTGGCCGCTGAGCGCATCCCGCGCACGGTGTACGTCAAGTTGCATTACGTCGGCTATGGCTGGCAGAAGCAGACCTACACCGACGACATCATCCTGGACACGATCAAACCAGTGGTCGTCTCGGCGTCACTGAGAGGTTCGGGCGCGGCGACCCTCGCTGGACCCCGGACCATCCGCGTGAAGGCGAAGGACAACAAGTCCGGCCTCGCTTCGATTCAGGTCAGTGCGGGGAAGCCGAGGAAGAGCGCGAAGGTGCTGAAGTTCCGCAGGTCGGTACCCGCGCCCAAGGCCAGCAGCGTGTTCGTCCGAGTACGCGACGGTGCGGGCAACTGGTCGGCCTGGAAGGCCAGTAACTAAGCTCGACTACCCTGGGACCATGACGGACTGGGCCGCGCTGATTGCCGGAACGCAGAAGGACAACCCCCACCTCGAGCCGAATCTGCACGATCTACTGCCCCTGGTCCGCGACATCAATGGTGAAGTCGGCACGCGCGGGATGCCGTACCCCGCAACGTTGCGCTGCATCGTCGCACTGTGTTCCAAGGCCGTGCCGGACCTGGCCGTGAAGCTGAAGGACATCGATGTCCCCACGCCGGCCAGTGCCGATGATCTGCTGGTGGCCTACACCCACAACGGGGGCGGCAACTGGGGTGCTCTGGGAATGGCAGCCGCTGCCTGGCTGCAATCCCTGCAGTCCTGACTGCTACCCTGAGAGAGTCCTGTGCAAGCGGAACGACCGTTCCCACCTCCCGGATTCATCAGGTCCGGTGGTTTTGCGGGTGCCCGTCAGGGTGCGCCTTTCCGTTTGCCACATGCAACGAAGGAGGCGCCACATCAGCGAAGAACCACGCGTCAATGAACGTATCCGGGTTCCCGAGGTCCGATTGGTCGGACCGAACGGCGAACAGGTCGGCATCGTGCGAGTGGAGGACGCCCTGCGGCTAGCAGCGGAGTCTGACCTCGACCTGGTGGAAGTGGCCCCCATGGCCAAGCCCCCGGTTGCCAAGCTCATGGACTACGGCAAGTACAAGTACGAGACTGCCCAGAAAGCCCGTGAAGCCCGGCGCAACCAGACCCACACGGTCATCAAGGAGATGAAACTCCGGCCCAAGATCGACAACCACGACTATGAGACCAAGAAGGGTCACATCGTGCGGTTCCTCGGTCAGGGCGACAAAGTCAAGGTGACCATTATGTTCCGGGGCCGGGAGCAGTCCCGCCCGGAGTTGGGTTTCCGATTGCTGACCCGGTTGGCCGACGACGTTCAAGAGCTGGGATTCGTCGAAGCAGCGCCCAAGCAGGATGGCCGCAACATGATCATGGTGCTCGCCCCGCACCGCAAGAAGACCGCCGGGCGAGAACACTAGAAGGAGAGACAGATGCCGAAAATGAAGACCCACAGCGGAGCGAAGAAGCGCTTCCGGAAGACAGGGTCGGGCAAGCTCATGCGTGAGCAGGCCAACAACCAGCACCTGTTCCAGCAGAAGAGTTCCCGGCGCAAGCGTCGTCTGGACATCGACCAGGTGATGAGCCCCGCAGATGTGAAGAAGGTCAAGCGCCTTCTGGGCATGCGCTGAGTGTGTGAGGAGTAATCAGACATGGCACGAGTGAAACGCGCAGTCAATGCGCAGAAGAAGCGTCGCAGCACCCTGGAGAAGGCCAGCGGGTACCGCGGGCAGCGTTCCCGGCTGTACCGCAAGGCCAAGGAGCAGTTGCTGCACTCCGGCGTGTACGCCTACGACCACCGCAAGGACCGCAAGGGCGATTTCCGTCGGCTGTGGATCCAGCGGATCAACGCGGCGGCCCGCGCGAACGGCATGACGTACAACCGGTTCATCCAAGGCCTCAAGGCCGCTGGCGTCGAGGTCGATCGGCGTATGCTGGCCGAGCTCGCGGTCAATGACGAGAAGGCATTCGCGGCGCTCGTAGAGACCGCCAAGGCGGCTCTGCCCGCTGCTGCCTGATGACTTCGGACGGCCCCACTTCGGTTCGCAGTGACCGGGTGAGGGCCGTTCGGCGTCTCTGGAAGCGCCCCGGCAGGGTGAAGTCCGGGCGGTTTGTGGTCGAGGGGATGCAGGGTGTCCGGGAGGCGCTGGCAACCGACTGCGTTGAGCAGGTGTACAGCGTCGAACCCATGCCCGGTGCGGTCGTGGTGACGGCCGAGGTGATGGCTGCGATGAGCGAGACGGTGAGTCCGCAGGGGGTGCTGGCAGTCTGCCGGTTCCTGCCCTTTGCTGAGCCTGTCGACCCGCGGCTGGTCGTGGTCCTGAACGATGTTCGCGATCCTGGCAACGCCGGAACGATCCTGCGCACCGCGGATGCCGCTGGCGCCGACGCTGTCTACTTCACGGCCGACTCGGTGGATCCGTATAACGGCAAATGCGTTCGGGCTACCGCTGGCTCGTTGTTCCACGTACCTTTCGATGTCCGCCCCTTGGCCGATGTCCCGCTGGCCGGCCTACAGGTTCTGGCCACCTCGGGAACGGGCGAGCGAGACCTGCGCGAGGTCGACCTGAACCAGCCCACGGCCTGGGTGTTCGGCAACGAGGCGCACGGCCTGCCGGATCTTGGCTGGCCGACGGTGTCCATCCCGATCTTCGGGCGGGCTGAATCGCTTAACCTGGCCTCTGCCGCTGCGGTGTGTCTGTATGCCACTGCGCTGGTCCAGCGCCCCGACCTCACCGGGTAGCGAGGGCCCGTTCTGGGCTTACCGTGTGTGGCGCGTCGGGCCTCACGACAGCGGGCAGGCGCCGCCGCCGCAGGAGTTTGCTCCCCTCGATGACCACGGGCAGGATCAGGGCCAGCCCGATCACTGCCAGCCACTGCGGGCCGGTCAGCGACTTCGTGAGCAGGGCGCGCTGCAGCAAGGGGAGTTCAGTGGCCAGCACGATCATGGCTGCGGGTACCACTGAGATCCCGGCCGCCTTGAGTACCGGTGCACTCAGGCCGCTGGTGGGGTCACGGCGGTTGGTGATCGCGTTGAAGACCGTGCCCAGGCCCATCACCGCAAATGTCATCGTCATCGCGGCACTCGCAGTGCCGATGCTGAGGTCGTCCGGCCCGGCGACCAGTGGTACCAGCGCGGCGATGAACAATGCGGCCCCATAGATGACCCACATGATGACCGCGCTGCGGTTGGTGATGGGCATCTTCGGGTCGCGCGGTGGCCGCAACATGACATCGGGGTCCCCGGGATCAACGGCGATCACCACCACTCCGGAGGCCGTCACGAAGAACAGCAGATACAGCACCATCATCGGGGTCAGGGCCTCGCCCTGGTTGATGTTGAACGCGGTTGCCGCGACGAAGAGCATGATCAGCGACAGCAGTTGGGTCATCTGGTAGCGCACGTAGGACACGACCTTGTCGTAGACCCGCCGACCGAGTTCCACAGCGTGCACGAGGGTGCCGAAGTTGTCGTCGGTGAGGATCATCCGGGCCGCCTGCTTCGAGACCTCACTGCCGCTTCCCATCGCGACTCCGATGTCGGCCTGCTTGAGTGCCGCTGCGTCGTTGACCGCATCGCCGGTCATCGCGACGACCTCCCCGCTTTCCTGCATCACCTGGGCCAGGCGCAACTTGTCCTGCGGCGACACGCGGCCGAACACGTGCAGTTGGGGCAGGCGCTGCATCAGCTCGTTGTCGCTGAGCGCCGACATCTCCGCTCCGCTGATAGCCCCCGGTCCCAGGCCTAGGTCGGCACCGATCGCCGCCGCTGTCACCGCATGGTCACCCGTGATCATCCGGACCTCGATGCCGGCACGCAAGGCGGTGGCGACGGCGTACTTCGACTCCTTGCGCAGGGGATCGATGATGCCCACCAGCCCCACGAAGGACAGGTCCTTGACCAGCGCCATCGGATCCTCGGCCATCAGGGCCAGCTCATCGTCAGTGACGATGCGAGCGGCGAAGGCCAGGACGCGCAGCCCCTGCGAACCGAGGTCAGAGTTGGCCTTTTCGATCTCGGGGAGGACCTCGTCCAACGACGTCTGCTGGGCAGGGTCCACGCCGTCGGCCGCCGTGCAACGACGCAACACCACGTCCGGCCCGCCCTTGACCACCACGACGTGATGCTCCCCGCCGGCTATGGGCACAGTGTGGAAGGTGGCCATGAACTTGTACTCCGAGTCGAAGGGCACCTCGGCCAGGCGAGGGTACGTGGCGCGCGTCTGCTCGGCATCCACCCCCAACTTCGCGGCCAGGACGACCAGCGCCAGTTCCGTCGGATCGCCGACCACGGTGCCGTCGTCTGCCACGGTGGCGTCGGTGTTCAGGGCCAAACCGTACGCGAGATTCGTCAGGTCGGGGACAGCGGCGCCGGCCACGCAGAGGATCTCCCCGGTCTTCTCGTAGCCCTGGCCGGTGACCCGGAACCACTTGCCCCCGGTATACAGCCTGGAGACCATCATCTCGTTCATGGTGAGGGTGCCGGTCTTATCGGTGTTGATAGCGCTGGTGGCCCCCAATGTCTCCACATCCGTGAGGTTCTTGACTACGGCCTTGGAGTCGGCCAACTGCTTGGCCCCCATGGACAGCAGCCCCGAGACGAAAGCGGGCAGACCGGTGGGGATCGCTGAGATCGCCATCGCCGTACCGAGCAGCAGCAGCTGCGACATAGGCATGCCGCGCAGCAGCCCGATGACCACGATGAACGCCACAGCCGTCCAGGCGATGATGCCGAGCACCTTGGTGAGGCTGTCGAGTTCCTGTTGCAGGGGTGAGCGGGTGCGCTCAACCGACGACAGCATGGTGGCGATCTGACCCATCTGGGTATCCATGCCTGTTCCCGTCACCACGATCGTCGCGGTGCCGCGGGTGACTGAGGTGTTCTGGAAGGTCATGTTGGTGCGGTCGCCGATGGTCACCTCGCCGGCGGGCAGCACCGCCGCATCCTTGGCCACCGGGGCACTCTCGCCCGTGAGTGCCGCTTCCTGCACCTCTAGGGTGGCCGAGCGCAGGATCCGGCCGTCGGCAGGCACGAGGTCGCCGGCCTCCATCGTGACAATGTCGCCTGGCACGATGTCGGTGGCCGCGACGAGTTGCAGGGAGCCGCTGCGAATCACCTTCGCCTGCGGTACTTGCAGGTCGGCCAGGGCATCCACGCTGGCACGGGCCTTGATCTCCTGCTGAGTGCCCAAAACGATGTTGAACGCGATCAGCAGTCCGACGATGATGCCGGTCGACACCTGCCCGATCACTAGACTGACGACCGTCACCGCGACGAGCATCAGGTTCATCGGGTCGCGCAACTGGGACAAAGCCATCACCCAGACCGACGGTGGCTCCTCAGCCCGGATGGTGTTCGGCCCATGCTCGTGCAGGCGCGCGGCGGCCTGCTCTTCGGACAGTCCCTGCTCTCGGTTGCTGCCCAGGGCGGCAACCGCCTCATCAGCTGGCAGGCTGAACCAGTTGTCGGCAGTGGTCGTGGAGGGTGACTCTGTGGCCATGATTGACCTCTCGTCGATCGTTCGTGGTGCGGAGGCCATCTTCACCCACCACGGGCGGTTTGTCCTGATCATGGACGACCTAGCAGCCTGCCCGACAGGCGTGGCGTGCCGATGAGGGCTCTCGCGCCGACCTCATGCTGTTGGCATCGCGTCTGTCAGCGGCCGGGGCAGCCCGCCGACGACAGTTGTTGGACGCTGCGGCCCAGGATAGGGGCCCATCTTCGACGGCCACGCCGCCGATTCTGCTCGGCGGTGCGCTGGGTCTGGCCGTCGCGCTCGTGAACATGTCGGTGGGAGGCACGTTAAGTCCTCGCTACTGACATCTTTGTGGGCCGGGTGGCGCGAGTAGCTGAACATGTCGGTGAGAGGCACGTTAGGTCTTCGCTACTGACATCTTCCCGGGCCGGGTGGCGCGAGTAGTTGAACATGTCGGTGGGAGGCACTTTGAGTCTTCGCTACTGACATCTTTGCGGGCCCGGGTGGCGCGAGTGGCCGAACATGTCGGTGAGAGGCACGTTAAGTCTTCGCTACTGACATCTTTGCGGGCCCGGGTGGCGCGAGTAGCTGAACATGTCGGTGAGAGGCACGTTAGGTCCTCGCTACTGACATCTTTGCGGGCGGGGTGGCGATGGATTCGTCCCGGATACCCACGGCTGCACAACGTCGTGGAGCGGCCTTCAACCAGATCGAACAAAGGCGTTCGATCGCAACTCGCCGCGACAAGAACCCGCACCTAGCGCGGCATCCCGAGCGCAGTAATCGTCATGGCGACTATGAACAACCATCAACCACGACCTAGT
>JAKOZM010000206.1 GCA_029779995.1 Actinomycetes bacterium | reverse complement strand
TCAACGTCCTTGCGACGAAGCTCGGAGACCTCCCCGAACCTCAGGCCACACCATGCGCCGATGAGCACGAGGGCGCGGTATTGCGCAGGGATCCTTTCCAGCAGGACCTCGAGTTCGCCAAGCGTGGCCGGCTCGATCGACCGGACACGCTTGGCCGAACCAGCGCCGCGGACGCGACAGGGGTTCGAGGCAAGGATCTCGTCAGTCACCGCTGTCGACAGAATCGAGCGCAACAGACTGTAGGTGTGCGCCCGCTGCGTCGGTCGGCTCGCGTCCAAGCCGCTGTGCCACGCCCTCACCACCTGCGGGGTGATGTCCCGAAGGGACACCTCGGCGAAGGCCGGGAGGACGAAGCGATCCAACAGACGGCGATAGAGCGCCTGGGTGCGGGGCTTGAGTTCCCGCTGCTCGAGCCACGCCTCGGCATACGGCCCGAACATCTCGGTCGACCGCACGACCCTCGCCCGCCGCGACTTGCTGGGCGACCACTCGTCGTTCTGCATGAGTCGCCGCTCGGCCGCGAGCCAGGCCTCGGCGTCGACCTTGGCGTCGAAGGTCGACGGAGCCCGATGGAAGGCTTGGTCGGGCCCCATGTAGTAGGCCTGCCAGCGGCCGTTGGCCCGCTTGCGGATGGTGCCGAAGTCCCGCTTCGCCCTCGTCATCGCGTGCCACCAGCGGACATACCAGGACACAACTGGGGCATAACTGGGGACATTTCGTGTCCGCTTGTGCCCTGTCCTCTCACGCGCTAGATTCTACGTCACCGCAGGTCAGATGCCTACGGTGCAGGTCGAAGCACTACAGCCAAATGGGCGCGTGAACAGTTCACTGCCTATGACGCCTTCTACGTCGCCCTCGCCGAAGCCCTCGACCTGCCGTTGCTGACGGACGATGGCAAGTTCGCCCGGTCCACATCCCAACCATCCCTCATCGAGACCTGGCCCTCGTGATGGGGCGCACCGCTTGGTGGGGAAATGAGGTCCTCCAGGCCAACGGCGCTCGGTCGAGATACGCCATTTGCCAG
>JAKOZM010000197.1 GCA_029779995.1 Actinomycetes bacterium | reverse complement strand
GTGTCCGGCACCGTGGTTTTCTGGGACACCAGTGACTCCACGAACGAGGCACCTGCCTTCAAAGAGCTGATCTCGAAGTTCGAGGGTGAATACCCGAACGTCAAGGTCGACTACCAGAACGTGCCCTTCTCCGAGGCGCAGAACAAGTTCAAGACCGCGGCGCAGGCGGACAACGCCCCCGACGTGTTGCGTGCTGAGGTGGCGTGGACTCCCGAGTTCGCCTCACTCGGATACCTGCTCCCGCTGACCGGCACCGCGCTGGACACCCCGGATGCGTACCTGCCGACCCCGTGGTCGAGCAACATCTACGAGAACGTGCAGTACGGCGTTCCGCAGGTGACCGACGCCCCGGGCCTGATGTATAACAAGGAACTGCTGCAGAAGGCCGGTGTTGAGGTCCCCACGACGTGGGATGACATCAAGGCCGCCGCTCCCAAGCTGAAGGATCAGGGCGTTGACACCCTGTACTCGGCAACGGGTGGCTACTTCACGCTTCCGTACATCTACTCGTTCGGTGGCAACACGGTTGACCCCACGGCGCAGAAGATCCTCATCAACGACCCCGAGTCGGTCGCTGGTTTCCAGGAGGCGCTGACGCTGATCGATGAGGGTGCCGCTGTCAAGCCGGACCCCAACGATGCCTACAACCAGCAGATGGCCATGTTCAAAGAGGGCAAGGTCGCGATGATCATCAACGGCCCGTGGTCCGTTGCTGACGTGGAGACCGGCAAGGCCTTCAAGAGCAATCCGGACAACCTCGGGATCGCCACGACCCCGGCCGGTCCGGATGGTTCGCAGGGTTCCCCGGTGGGTGGCCACAACTACGTGGTGTCCGCCGGTACCCAGAACGAGGCAGCTTCGCTGGCCTTCATCGAGTACATGAACTCTGCTGAGTCGCAGGCATTCATCGCCGGCGAGCTGGGCCTGCTGCCCACCCAGGCTGCTGCCTACGACCTGCCTGAGGTGGCTGACAACGCGACCGTGTCCGCGTGGAAGCCGATTATCGAAGCCGCCACACCGCGTGCCTGGATCCCCGAGGGCGGTCAGCTCTTCACCGCCATGGATGAGCAGTGGATCAACATGTACACCGGCAAGGCAAGTGCTCAGGAAGGTGCCGACGCGATCGCCAAGGCCTGGACTGAATTCCTGCCGGATTACGCCGACTGAACAGGCGATTTGATTAACAAAAACGGTTACTGAACCGCTAGGGTCGGGTTCGGTCATTGCAAATGCGATGACCGAACCCGATTCTTTTTGTCTCCAGATCAGGGGAGGGGGCGGTAGCTCGATGAGTGCGATCACAGCCGACGATCCGACGGCGCCAGCACCGGCCGAGAGCAAACCACCAGGACGGCTGCGACGGTCATGGGACCGGCATTGGTACGCGTGGGCCTTCATCACACCGGTCGTCATCGTGATGACCCTCATCATTCTTTGGCCGCTGATCCAGGGCATCTTCCTCAGCTTCACCGACGCGTCCGAGAAGAACGTCGCCAAGGTGATCGGCGGCCGGGAGATCCCGGCAACCTACGACATCGTGGGGCTGAAGAACTACATCGACGTCCTGACCGGCGCGACGTTCTGGACCATCTTCCTGCGAACCATCATCTGGACCGTGGTGAACGTCTTCTTCCACTTCACGCTGGGCATGATCCTGGCGCTGGTGATCAACCGGCAACTCAAGGGTCGCGCGCTGTACCGCGCCCTGCTGATCGTGCCGTGGGCGGTCCCCGCGTTCGTGTCCACCTACATGTGGCGGCTGCTGCTCACCGACAACGGACTGGTCAACAGCGCTCTGGAGGGCATCGGACTCTCCCCGATCCCGTGGCTCTCAGACACCAACTGGCTGTTCATCAGCTGCATCCTTGTCAACATCTGGCTTGGCGTGCCGTTCATGATGGTCGCCCTGCTCGGTGGTCTGCAGTCCATTCCCAACGAGCTCTACGAGGCCGCTGAGGTCGACGGGGCCACCCCTTGGCAGCGCTTCCGGCATGTCACGGTGCCCGGCCTCATGTCGGTGGCCAGCACCGTTGTCCTGCTGGGGTCCATATGGACGTTCAACATGTTCGCGATCATTTACCTGATGGCCAGCCAGGGCCAGCGCAACGACATCGCCACGCTGCCCGTGTATGCCTACGACAAGGCGTTCACCGGCATCCGGCAGTACGCGGTCTCGTCCACTTACGGGGTGCTGATCCTGTCGATCCTGTTGGTGTTCGCCATCTTCTACCGGCGAGCGCTGGCCAAACAAGGGGAGGTGTGGTGAGTCATGTCGACTGAGAACCTCACGCCGGATGTGGCCCACGAGATCGCTGTTGGAGAGGCATCGACGAAGAAGGTCCGTCGCCGCGATGAGCGGTCCCCGGCTATGTCATTCCTCTTGCACTTCGGTCTGTTCATCGCCCTGGTGTGGTCGCTGGTGCCGCCGATCTGGGCGTTCCTGACATCGCTGAAGCCCAACGATCAGGCGATCACGACCGAACTCAAGATCATCAGCGACCCGTCGCTGAACAACTACGTGCATGTGCTGACCGAAACGGATCTGCCGCGGTGGTTCCTGAACTCGATCATCGTCGCGTTCTTCACGATGTTGATCGGGATCTTCTTGTCGGCCACGGCCGGCTACGCGGTCAGCCGCTTCCGGTTCCCCGGGCATAAGCAGTTGATGTGGTCGTTCCTGATCACACAGATGTTCCCCATGGCGATCCTGATCGTGCCGATCTACAACATCTT
>JAKOZM010000195.1 GCA_029779995.1 Actinomycetes bacterium | reverse complement strand
GGCCGCAGCCAACTCCACGATGCGCGGGCCGATGGCGTACCGGCCGTCATTGCGCGTCAGCAACCGCAGGTCCACCAGGGCCGCCGCCAGGCGATGACAGGTGGCGCGGGGCAGTCCGGTGAGGGCCACCAGCTCGGTCAGATCCTGCGGGCCGAGTTCGACCGCCTCCAGGATGGCCCCGGCTTTGGCCAGCGTCCCCACCGTGTTAGTGTTGTCCACACAGTGATACTACAGTCTCACATAGTGAGATTCGGAAGTGGAGGTCCCAGATGTCGAAGACCATGGCCGAGAAGGTGTGGGAGGACCATGTCGTCCGCCGTGCCCCCGGTGAGCCGGACCTGCTGTACATCGATCTGCACCTCATCCATGAGGTGACGAGTCCACAGGCGTTCGATGGCTTGCGCGCCACCGGTCGTGGCGTCCGCCGGCCCGACCTGACACTGGCGACAGAGGACCACAACGTCCCCACCATTGACATTGACAAGCCCATCGCGGATCCCATCTCCCGAGCGCAGGTGGAGGCACTGCGGATCAACTGCGCTGAGTTCGGTGTGCCGATCCGGCCGCTGGGCGACGCCGAGCAAGGCATCGTGCATGTGGTCGGTCCGCAGCTGGGCCTGACCCAGCCCGGGATGACCGTTGTCTGTGGGGACAGCCACACCTCGACTCACGGTGCTTTCGGAGCGCTCGCGTTCGGCATCGGCACCAGTGAGGTGGAGCACGTGCTGGCCACCCAGACACTGCCGCTCAAACCCTTCAAGACCATGGCGGTCAACGTGGCGGGGGAGTTGCCCGCCGGGGTGACCGCCAAGGATCTGATCCTGGCCATCATCGCCAAGATCGGCACCGGTGGCGGGCAGGGCCACGTGCTGGAATACCGGGGCCCCGCCATCGAGAGGTTGTCGATGGAGCAGCGCATGACCATCTGCAATATGAGCATCGAAGCGGGGGCCCGGGCTGGCATGATCGCCCCCGACGAGACCACATTCGAGTACCTGCGGGGCAAACAGCATGCCCCTGCCGACTTCGAGGCGGCGGTTGCCTACTGGCGCACGTTGGTCACCGATCCGGACGCGACCTTCGACACCGAGGTCACCATCGACGCCGCGTCACTGACGCCGTTCGTCACCTGGGGGACCAACCCCGGGCAGGGTCTGCCGCTCGGTGCGGCAGTGCCGGCGCCCGAGGACTTCGAGGCCCCGACTGATCAGGCAGCGGCGCGCAAGGCCCTGGAGTACATGGGCCTCACGCCGGGAACCCCCTTGAAGGACATCGCCATCGACACCGTGTTCCTGGGGTCGTGCACGAATGGCCGGATCGAGGATCTGCGGGCGGCGGCCGACGTGTTGCGCGGTCGCAGCGTTGCGGACAGCGTGACGATGCTGGTCGTGCCGGGATCGGTGCGGGTGCGTCTGCAGGCGCAGGCCGAGGGCCTCGATGCCGTGTTCACTGCGGCGGGCGCGCAGTGGCGCAACGCCGGGTGCTCCATGTGTCTGGCGATGAACCCCGACAAGTTGCGCCCGCAGGAACGCAGTGCGTCGACCTCGAACCGCAACTTCGAGGGCCGGCAAGGTCCCGGCGGGCGCACTCATCTGGTGTCCCCGGAGGTCGCCGCGGCGACTGCGGTGGCCGGCCATCTGGCGGCGCCGTCCGATCTGAACGAACTGGTGGAGGTCTGATCATGGAGAAGTTCACGACGCACACAGGCGTGGCTGCCCCGCTGCGGCACTCCAACGTCGACACCGACCAGATCATCCCTGCCGAGTACCTCAAGCGGATCACCCGTACCGGTTACGAGGACGCCTTGTTCTCCGCGTGGCGCGACGACCCGGAGTTCGTGCTGAACGACCCGGCCTACGCCTCGGCCACGGTGCTGGTCGCCGGTCCCGACTTCGGTACCGGCTCCTCGCGCGAGCATGCGGTCTGGGCGCTCAACGACTACGGGTTCAAGGTGGTGGTGTCGGCGCGATTCGCCGACATCTTCCGCGGCAACGCTGGAAAGGGCGGACTGGTCACTGCCGAGGTGGACCATGCGGTGGTGGAGAAGATCTGGGAGTACCTGGATGCCGAACCGGGCACCGAGGTGACCGTGGATCTGCAGGAGAAGAAGATCCGGGTGGGTGACATCGAGGCCGACTTCGTCATCGACGACTACGTTCGCTGGCGCCTGCTCGAAGGCCTGGATGACATCGGCATCACCATGCAGTCAGATGCGCTCATCGGCGAGTTCGAGCAGCACCGACCGGCGTTCAAGCCCACCACCGTTTAGGTCAGCTGCCCTGACCCCTGGAACCCACGGGCCCCACGCGTAACAACAGATCCGCTGCCCGCGACACACCCGAAAGACGCTTGGCAGCGACTGCCGCCTTCCGAGAATGATCCTTGCGGCGTGGCGAGTTCAGGCGTGGACTGTAATCGCTCTACTGTGCTAGGCACACGACAACGTCCACATGGAGGAAGACAGCGTGAACAAGAACGAGTTCGTCGATCTGGTCGCAGAGCGACTGGAGACCAACCGCAAGGCCGCTGCAGAGGCCGTCGAGGCGGTATTCGACACCGTCAAGTCCGAGGTCGCCAAGGGCGAGCGGGTGGCCATCAGCGGTTTCGGCATCTTCGAGTCGATCCAGCGTAAGGCGCGGCAGGCGCGCAACCCGCTCGACGGATCCTTGGTTGATGTGAAGGCCAAGCTGGTCCCCAAGTTCCGTCCCGGGACCGATTTCAAGTCGTTCGTCGAGAACCCTGTCGACGCGCTGAAGAAGGCCCGCGAGGGCGCCAAGAGCGCACCGGCGAAGACCACAGAGGCGGCCCGGAAGACCACGCAGGCAGCCAAGTCCACGGCCACTGCGGCGAAGAAGACCACGACCACCGCGGCGAAGAAGGCATCCACAGCCGCCAAGAAGTCGACCTCTGCGGCGGCCAAGAAGACGACGGCGAAGACCACCTCGGCTCCTGCCAAGAAGGCACCCGCCAAGAAGGCACCGGCGAAGTCCACGGCCAAGAAGACCCCTGCGAAGAAGACGCCTGCGAAGAAGCCGGCGGCCAAGAAGGCCAGCACTTCCTGATCAGCGCATCCGAGGGCCGGTCCGCGTGGCGCGGGCCGGCCCTCGGCGTGCCAGGTGGGCGCTCGTGTGGGGACCGACCCCCAGTCCCACCGCGCGGGCCAGATCCTGGGCCGTGTCCACATCGCAGCGCACTCCCGGCCCCGCAGGCAGGGCAGGCAGCCCCCCGGCGGTGAAGGCCGCGGCGGAGCCGGGCCCGAACACCGGCTGCAGGTCCGTGTCGATGGCCATCGTCGTTCCGGTGCCCGCCGCGTCCGGCACGAATCCGGGAGCCAGGGCCAGCACCTCCAGCAGCGCGGCTGCGGTCAATGCGGGCAGGTCCGGCAGCACGGCCGCGGTCATCCCGGCCCGCTGTGCGTCCCGGATGGCCTCGTTGAGCTGTCCGCCATGGCCCAGGAAGTCCACGCCCATCGCCTCTGCGAGGTCGCGCACCTTCGGATCGGGGCTGACCACCGTCACCGGGCCAGCGTCTGCAGCCCGGATCGCGGCGACGGTGTCCTGGATCATTGCGACGACCAGACCTACGCGGTCCTCGACCAGCAGTCGACGCTTGCTGCGGGTCAGCTCTTTGACCGGGAGGATGAAGCGGACCACGACACGCATCCTGGCATGGGTCGACACCGAGCAGGCCAGCAGGCGATGATTTGCCTCATGCCCAAACGCCATGGAACCTGGTCGCTGGGCCCGGCCTACCGTTTCGCGGCTTTCGTGCTCAAGCCGCCCATGACCTTCCTGACGAGGCGGGACTGGCACGGTCAGCACTACCTGCGGGAGCACTACCCGCCCAGCGATGGCATGGTCGTGGTCAGCAACCACCTGTCCTGGTTTGATCCCATCGCGTTGGCCCACGTCATGTGGGACAACGGCCGTGCGCCCAGGTTCCTGGCCAAGGAGGCGCTGTTCCACACGCCGGGCCTTGGGCTGATCGTCTCCAACATGGGCCAGATACCGGTGTACCGAGAGACCGACATCGCCGGTGACAGCGTGGCCGCCGCCGTCGCCGCGGTGAAGGACGGCGAGGCGGTCGTGGTGTACCCGGAGGGGACCATCACCCGCGACGAGGGTCTGTGGCCCATGACGGGGCGCACCGGGGCCGCCCGGATCGCCCTGCTCGCAG
>JAKOZM010000186.1 GCA_029779995.1 Actinomycetes bacterium | reverse complement strand
CAATTGTCGGTGGCACGCACACGGATGGAGTAATTCTGTTTGGTGCCGGCCTTCGTTGGCTCCAGCGTCAGAAGGCTTCGGCCGTCGATAGTGAAGGCCCGGTTGTCCTGCCCGCCGGCGCCCTCGACCAGGCGGAAGGTGAGCCGGTCGCCAGGATTGCGATCGACCGCGGCCAGCACGCCCACCGCGGTACCGGCAGGCTGTCCGTCGCGCAGGGTGGCGTTCGAAAGGGTCAGATCGGTCGGCCCCACGTTGTCGCGGTATTTCTCGCAGGAGAACTCCACGCGGTCCTCGACGTTGGCGCGGGCACGATCCAAGACTCCGGTGCCGCAGTCGACCTTGTCCACGAAAGAGCTGTCGTCCCGGGCATCGAGTCGGTCGGCGCCGGCACCGCCTTCGAGACGGTCCGGACCCGGCCCACCGTCGAGATCGTCCCAAGACGCACCACCGCGCACGGTGTCACGGCCGGGACCACCGGCAGCGTCATCGGAGCCGTCGCCGCCCTTGAGCAGGTCGCGCCCCTTCCCCCCGGCAAGAAGGTCGGAGCCGTCGAGGCCTTGCAGGACATCGTCACCGGCACCCCCCTGCAGAACATCGCCACCACGTCCCCCGCCGAGGATGTCGTCACCGGCCTCACCGCGCAGTTCGTCATTGCCGGATCCTCCGCGCAGCACGTCATCGCCGCCACCGCCGGAGATCACGTCGTTTCCGCCCCGTCCACACAACACGTCGTCACCGGGCGTGCCCACCAGTACGTCAGCGCCCGACGTGCCGACGATCGTGCACTCCGGTGAGTCCACGGCCGGCATCTGCGTTGATTGCGTCACCGGCGCGGCAGGCAGCGGGGCAGCCCCAGTTGCCATCAGACCCGCCGTGAGTACCGAGGCGAGTAGCGGGCGGATCACCTTCATCAGACAGCCGCCTTCAAGGATCGATTGATGATGGATTGATAGGTCATTCGCGCGGCGTCATCCGGCACGAGGAAGAGGTCCGTTGTGGCGAATCGTGGCCTGCTCAGACGGAAAGTGCCCTGCGACGGACCAGCCGTACCGGCGCGGAAGGTCAACGCGAAGGCATCATCGTCATCGGCGATTCCGCCCATGAGGTCACTGATCCTGGTCAGCGTCAGGGAGACCCTGTGCACGTCATCGGAGATCTCGAACGATTGGCCCAGTAACGGGCTGAAGCGCGAACGTGCGTACAGGTTGGTGGTCGGCGAGAGGAGCAGCGGCGACAGCATCAGTGCGAGCGCGCCGGCCTTGAGCAGGTCGCGCCGGGAGTAGTCGGTCATGTGCAGGTCCTTGGAGTGTGCTGGGAGGCCGGTACCATCGCCTGGTGACTGAGCTTCCGTGGTTCACGTGCGACGACTTCGCTGAGTTGGTGGGGCAGACCTTCGAGGTTGCGGTCGACCAGGACCCCATCGCTCTGCAGCTGCTCAAAGCGACCGAGGGCGACGACCTGGGCGGACCGGGTCCCGCCGGGCAGACCCGTAAGCAGTTCTCGCTGGTCTTCCGGGGAGACCTCGAACAGCCCCTCGCCCAGGGCACGTACCGACTCAAGCATGCGCAGTTGGACGAGATCGAACTCTTCCTGGTTCCGCTG
>JAKOZM010000179.1 GCA_029779995.1 Actinomycetes bacterium | reverse complement strand
CGGATCCAGCCAACGCCCCTCGTACAGCAGGCGCCCCAATCGGCGACCTTCCGCGTGGTAGTTGGCGATCGTGTCCTCGTTGTGAATGGCCGACAGCAACCGCTCATAGGCGATGAACAGCAGCGCCATGCCCGGGGCCTCGTAGATCCCGCGGCTCTTGGCCTCGATGATCCGGTTCTCGATCTGATCGGCCATGCCCAGACCGTGCCTGCCCCCGATGGCGTTGGCGGCCAGCACCAGTTGGACGTCGTCCTCGAACACCTCACCGTTAATGCTCAAAGGCCGTCCCTGGTGGTAGGCGATCGTCACGTCCTCGGTGGCGACGTCGACCGCCGGATCCCAGAACCGCACCCCCATGATCGGCCGGACGACCTCAATCGACGCGTCGAGGTGTTCCAGGTGTTTGGCCTCATGGGTCGCACCCCAGATGTTGGCGTCGGTGGAGTACGCCTTCTCCACGCTGTCTCGATAGGGCAGGTCATGGCTGGCCAACCACTGGGACATCTCCGTACGACCACCGAGTTCGTGTACGAAATCCGCGTCCAGCCAGGGCTTGTAGATCCGCAGGCTCGGGTTGGCGAGCAGGCCATACCGGTAGAAGCGTTCGATGTCGTTGCCCTTGTAGGTCGAACCGTCACCCCACACCGACACGCCGTCCTCGTCCATGGCCTGCACGAGCATCGTCCCCGAGACGGCACGGCCCAAGGGTGTCGTGTTGAAGTACTGCCGTCCACCCGAACGGATGTGGAACGCCCCGCACATGATGGCGACCAGGCCTTGTTCGACCAGCGCGGACCGGCAGTCGATCAGGCGGGCGGCCGTGGCCCCGTATTGCAACGCCCGGTCGGGCACCGAATCGATGTCCGGCTCGTCGTACTGACCGAGATCGGCGGTGTACGCGTAGGGAAAGGCCCCCTTCTCCCGCATCCAGGCAACCGCGACCGAGGTGTCGAGGCCTCCGGAGAAGGCGATGCCGACCCGCTCACCGACGGGCAGGGACGAGAGCACCTTGGACATGGTCAAAGCCTAGTGGCGCGCTTTCGGTCGGCGTCCGCTGGCCAACGCGACGGCATGCGGGTGCCGGGTGGTGGTGGTCGGTGGCACACTGCCGTGCATGGCCTCTCGTTCCTACCAACCACCGGCATCGTTCGTGGCGCCCGATGGGCTGTGGCCGACCGGTCCCTTCACCCCCGGCACGCCCACGTACGCCATCGTGACGGCCGCCCTGGTCGTACGGCTGCAGTCAGAGATGGCCGATCGCGGGGCGTCACTGCGGGCGGTGGCTGGGCCGGCCGGGATCGATCCCACCAGCCTGTCTCGGCTGATCACGGGCAAAGTGGTACCCGACGTGGCCACCATCGCCAACCTCGAACAGTCCCTTGATGTGGATCTGTGGCCGGGGCGCGTGCCATGACGTGAGTTGTGGCACCGGTGTAACACTGAGGGCTCATCCGGGAATGAAGAGATG
Organism: Actinomycetes bacterium; assembly: GCA_029779995.1. The sequence goes on along the minus strand of JAKOZM010000179.1, from coordinate 26,923 downwards.
TGATGGCCGAAATCGCACGTGATACCGCCTGGTTCGAGGCGATGTACCGGCGCACCGCGGCGCCCGTCCTGGCGTACACCCAGCGCCGGCTGCGGACACCGCAGGACTGCGAGGACGTCCTGGTCGAGGTGTTCGCCACAGCCTGGCGACGTCGTCGCGATATGCCTGCGGACGAACTCCCCTGGCTGTACGCCACCGCGGCCAATGTCATCGCCCACGCCGCACGCTCGTCAGCCCGCCGCACCCGTCTGGATGCGAGACTCGCCACCTATGAACCCGTCGTGACCCCCGACATCGATGAGCAGACAATCGGCGCCGTTGACGCACGGACCGCATTGAACGAGGCGCTGCAGACACTGTCCGAGCCTGACCGGGACGTGCTGCAGCTGTGGGCCTGGGAGGGTCTGGAGGGCAACGAGTTGGCGACGGCCCTCGGTGTGAATGCGGGCGCCGCCCGGACTCGACTGCACCGCGCCAAGACCAGGCTGCGGACGGCAATGACGACCACCTCGATCCAAGGAGGGACCGGATGAACACCGACTTCCACGACGAGGATCTGCGCTCGGCACTGAAGGACCTCGAGCCCCCCACCGCCCCTGACGAGGCACTCCTGCAGCGGGTCTGGGACGAACTGCCGCTGGCAGCCGATCCGGCCCCGCGCCGGCGCAGGTGGTGGGATCTGGCGCTGGCCGCCTGTGCGGGGGCGGCCCTGCTCGCCGGCACCGTGACCGTCGCGCAGATCTCCGGCGGATCCGGCAGCGACTCCGCCGTGGTGAGCTCTCAGGAGGCGATGACGCCGGGGATGGCGGATGCCCCGACCACCGACATCGCGGACTCAGCCCAGGCACCGGGCGTCGAACCCGCAGCAACCGTGGCCCGCGATGCCAGCGCCGTCGTGGCGGCCGACGACGTGCGGGCGGCTCTGGATGCCTTCGTGACCGCTGTCAATGACCTTGGGGGTCGCGTGACGAGCGAGACGGTCACCTCCGAGGGCGGACCCGTGTCACCCACAGGTTCCGACGTCACTTACCCCGTCTCCCCCCGCACACCCGGGATCAGCCTGTCGGTGGAGGTCCCCGCTCGTGCCTACGACCAGGCCCTCGCCGCGATCGAACCCCTCGGTGACGTCGTGACGTTCTCGCAGTCCTCGGTGGACACGGGCACGCAGCTCGCCGATGGGGCGGCGCGGATCGCCGCCCTGCGCGCCTCCGTGGCCCGGCTGCAGACCCTGCTGGACCGGGCGAATTCGGTGGGCAGCGTCATCGCGGTGGAGGAGGCGATCGCTGCTCGGCAGTCCGAACTCGACGGCTTGGTCGCCCAGCAGCGTTACCTGCAGAGCCAGGTCTCGCAGGCCCGGATCTCCCTGGAGCTCCTCACCAGAGAGGACGCGGCAGCCCGCTACGACACCGAACCATCCGGCTGGCAGCGGGTGCTCGACACGCTCGCCGCGGGCTGGTCGTGGCTGGGTCGGGTGCTGTTGTGGACCAGCCCGCTGTGGGTGGCGGGTCTGGCGTGGATGCTCTGGCGGCGGCGGGCCCGCACCCGGTGAACCGCACCCGTTCCGGCAGCGCCAGTCGCTACCAGAGCGGCTTCTTGTCGGCCTCGATCGCGGCGTCCAGAGTATCGAGCAACTTCTTGCGCACCTTGAGTTTCGTCGCCGCGTGGGCTTTCATGTTCAGCTTCTGGAACGCCACGGCTCGCCCTCGAGCGGTTTCGAGGACGGCGTCGGCGTCGACCACCTCGTCGAGGAATCCCGCTCGTCGCGCACCGTGCGGATCGAACATCTCCGCATTGATCACGCACCGATTCAGGTAAGAAGCGTGCAGCCGGGCGCGGGCCAGTTCGATGCCCACATGGTGCATCGTCATTCCGATCTGCACCTCGTTGAGGCCGATCTGGAACGCACCGTCCGCCCCGACCCGGTAGTCGGCCGACAACAACAGGAAGGCTCCCTTGGCCACGGCGTGGCCCGGGCAGGCGACGATCACCGGGTACGGGTGGGCGAGCATCCGGCGAGCCAGCGTGGATCCCGCTGCCACCAGGTCGATCGCGTTCTGCGGGCCTGAGGTCATCACCTTCAGGTCGTACCCAGCGGACAGGATGCCCGGAGTACCGGTGATGATCACCACCGCTTCATCGGAGGTCGCTTGGTCCAGGCCAGCGTTGAAGGCGTCGATCACGGCCGGGGAGACGGCGTTGACCTTGCCGTTGTCCAGGGTCAGGGTCGCAATCCCATCAGAAAGGTCATAACTCACCACGTCGTCCATGGCTGCGAGACTAGCCAGCGAGCAGATGCCGGGCACAGACCGGCCCGTATCACGAGGACCTGACGGACGCAGGTTCCTAGGGTTGGGGCCATTCCTGCCGGCGCATGATGCGCTAACGGTCCGTCGCCGTGATCACGGTGTCGTGGTGATGCCGATCTCGTCGAGCAGGGCAGCGAGCGTCTCGGCCACTTGATCCGGGGCAGTCAGCTGGTGTGCTGTTCGCGCTCGACCGCGGCGCGGCTTGACGGGTTGCAGAACAGGGCTCCAACGTCGGACTCGTCCCACCATGCCGTCCAAGGCGGAAGCAGGCCGTCATCACCCATCCGGTTGCGTAGGAGGCCAAGAAGTGCGGGCGGCGCGAGCGGCATCTGACCGCGCAGAGGCGGAAGAACGGCGTCCACGAACAGCGTGGCCACGACCGGAGCAATCATCGACAGTTCCGGAACGTATGCGCCGGCGTTACTGTGCGGGACGAGGACGAGATCCCTGTCCAAGGGCAGCGCCGCACGGAAAGCGCCAAAGACGTCATCCCCTGTGGCCAGCGGCGAGGGCACCTCACCTACCGTGGTGTGCCAACCCTGACCAGCCAGGATCTGGGCGACGGGCCTCCACACCGACGGACCGAGCAAGGGGCTGGGCAGGAACACCAACGACGTGGTCATGCTCAACAAGGTAGAGCGAAGCGAGCGGGGATATGACCCTCGCCACGGGAAGGCTCCCGTCGAAGGCGCGAGTCAGTTCGCATGTCCGCCTCGACAGAATCGTGCCGAGTGGATTCACGAAGAGAGCCTCTCCGCAGGGCTGACCGGTGATGACCGCGATGAGCTCGAAGTCTTGTGCAGCAGGCGTCAAACCGGCGAGTTCGGCTGCGGCCGCGATGAGCGGATCCGGGATCGACGGGGCCCTGTGCTGGCCCATTCCAGCGAGCACGAGTTGAACCGCGAGTGCCCGGTCCTCGTTGCGGGCGTCAGATACTCGACGGGCATCGCCGTCCGTGGCGGCCCGCGTAACGCCGAAAAGGTCCGCTCGGCGGTGTGCGCGGAGTGCCCACCTCCAGCCAGGTCAGCGTCGTGATCCGAACGAGTCCACGATCGATGCGACTGGCCCACTCCTGTGCGTTGGGACTGCTCCCCCCGGCGCACCAAGGCAGACTACGACTCCGACTTGGTCAAGGGCAGCGTCATCGTTAAGGTCGACACCACCACCGGGCAGAGGCAACGGTTCTCGCACATAACGTTGCCCGGGGAATGGCAGCCGACCGCTAATCGCCAACAACAGCGCGTTCTTCTACCAGAGGTGGTCAACACCCTCAGTCAAGGTCCTCTGAGGGCCCGTGCCGGACGCCACCACGCGGAGTCTATGAGCAACCCTGTGGACAGAATTGACGCACCAACTCGGAACGCGACACACCCTCGGCTGCTACCTGCGCCTGCGTCCAAAAGCCACCGTTTCTGAGACGTCCGAAACTCCATGAGGAAACGACGCGTCCGAAACTCGTGTCCAGAACCTCTGGGTTTGTCGACGGGTTTTGAGACACCTGGGGTCATGCTGATCAGCTACGTCATCCGGTGACTCGCCACGCTAAATGGCAGGTGGGCTTACGGTATTTGGCAGGGTCCGCCAGCGGCGCTGACCGGGGGATACACAGTTCCTCGGGCGTTCGCCGGGCCACCCGCCGGTCGACGGTCACTGCTCAATGTTGGGGGGTTATCCACAGTCCCGATTCAAACTGTCCGTAACGGCTAGACAGCGGCGGGTCCAGATGTGATCAGGTGGGATCGCTCAGGGCCTCCCGGCAGGATGTGAGAGTGCGAGCCACCAGCTTCAAGGTATGGGAATCCTACGAACTCGATGCCTCGACCTTCCTGGTCGAGTTCTGGGGTCTCACCAAGCCGCTTCCGCCAGGGGTGGATCCGAACGACTCCGACATCGCTTCTTACGTTGACGAGATTCTGCTGACTGAATGCAACGTCATCGAAGCGAGGCAGTGGGCACAGGAGCACCTCAAACCAGGTGAGACCTATGCCCTCTACCTGCCGATATCCGTCTCCAACGGACACCTGGCCATCGACGAGGCGGCGGCGTTGGCGGGCAGTCGGTCCGAACATGCCGGGAACGGGTCAGTGGGCCGTATCCGCCTCCTCGGACAAGACCAAGCCGGACCAGGCCGCTTCTTCAACCGCCCATGGGACGAGTCACCGGCCGAGCCGGCCCAGAAGCCACCACGGCCCACCCCCGGAGGTCGCCCAAAACGGCGATCGAGTTGAGCGCCTCGGAAGGGGCCATTATGTGCGGTGTGACGCGTGCCGGGACTGCCATGTCACAGGTACCGGGCAGACTGATCTCTATCCCCCTATCACCCATCTACGCCCCAGACCTGAGGTAGGCATCGCGTGATCGTTCCACACGCGTGATGCTTTGTTAGATGACGGCACCCATTCCGGAATCGCTGACACCGCAAGAGCAGGAGATGGTGAGCTCCGCTCTGGCCAAGGTGCGGCAGCGAGTCGATTCATGGCACGCACGGTACCTGGCGGAGCAGGACGACTCCGTCGAGCCTGGGTCTTCGTTGGCCGCAGACAATCGGCTCACCGACCCGTTCCACATTTCGCAGCTGGCCTACAACTACCTCGGCGTGGGCACGGACTGCCTGAGCGTTCTGCTGCGAGCATCCGTGACATACACCGATGATGGCTCGCCGACGCTCATCACGAATCCGCATGGCCTGTTCCCGAACCTTCGAACGGGTCTAGACGTCGCCTGCACTGCGGCGTGGCTTCTTGGTACCCCTGACCGCAAGGCTCGAGTTAGAGCCCGGCTGATTCTGCATATGCAGGAGATGCACGATGAAACGTCAGCGAACGAGGCGCTGGTGGAAGCGATGCTCGCCGTCGGTAAGACGCCGGTCAGTACCGCCGTCGCTGATGACGGCAAGAAGTGGGCGGACGGATGGGCCGCCCAGCGTGCAGAGGAATTGAACCTGACACGCATGCGCAAGAACTGCTGGCCCACGAACGGCAAGATCGTTCAGACAGGGGCCGCGCTGGCAGGACTGAGTGGCCCGCACTACACGGTGTTGTGGCGTTCACTGTCCGGAGCGACACACGGCGCCTGGTGGGCCACATCCCTGTTGAGCCGGGAAGTCGTTCGTGATGAGCCGCACGAGCCGACGGTGGAGGCTCGACTGTCTCTGTCCGTTCCTGTATTCACAGCACTGCTGTGGAACGTCACTGAGATTCTCGAGTATGGATGGGTGACGTTCGACCGGCGAAGGCGAGCACCTCAGATCTGAGCAAAGGATGCGCCCGGCGCATCCTACGGATGGGAACACCAGGGGAAACGTTTGCACACAGGTGATCACGACGGGGCCAGCGAACGCTACCCCCGGGTGCCGCCGTGCCGCTGACATGCCGCCGCTGATGGCGGATAACGGCCCCTTACCTGACCTGCCCATGCCCTTCAGCATGCCTGGCACCTCGGACAATCGAGGACGCCCCAAACCGCGACTGGTACGCATTACCTGCCACACCGCGGTGGGCGTGTCACACCTGGCACGTACCCCCTGAACCCGCGGCGATATCACCCAACCTACGACAGACATCGAAGTCGTACCTGGGGGCTAGGTTCGGGCCGTGACCAGTGTGGTGGTGTCGACCGCGTGGGACCTGCAGCTCGGTCCGCGCAACCAGACCCACTCCCCCTTCCCCGATGGCGATCCCGGGTGGAGCGGTGAGCTTCTGCAGTGGCGGTGGGACAACCCGACAAAGGCGGCCTGGACCGGTTATGTCCGGGTCGCGGTCGGCGTGGGCCGTGTCCACGAGCAGTGGGTGGCCGGAGCATACCTGCGCCCAGGGGCGGGATGATCCCACCGCAGCCGGGTGCAGCAACTCAGCGGACCGTGAACTGCACGACGCGATTGGGGGCGATAGCGGGAGGGGCCACGCGACTCAAGGCGAAGTGCCGCAGCCCCCAGGCTAATCTGGCACTAAGGATCACAGGGGGCGGCCAATGCCTGGTAGGCGCATGATCAGTTCGGTTCTCACCTTCTTCCTGATGACCTTCGTCGCCTGCGTTCCGGTACATGCCGCTGTCCCCTCAGACGACCTGACGACACCGACATTAGGAACCGTCGACACCACTCGCCGAGTCCCTGAAGGGCACAGGGCGCGGATCACACTGCGGGTTAGGAACTCCGCCGGATACGAGGTGACGTCGACGTCCATCACGGCCCGAGGACGCGGTCGCACGCTACACGGCAGGCACACCCTTCAATTGCCGCGTGGGACGTGGAAGGTGGAACGCGCGGCCACCGTTCACATTCCAGCGCAGAGCATCTACCACCCATCCATTCCGGGCACCGCCCCCACGAAGCTCTCCCAGGCGGTCCAGAACCCCACACCAGGCCAGTGCTCGATCGCGAACATTGGCCTGTTCACCGGATCACCGGCGGTTGTGGGCCCCGTGACGATTGCGTGCCCCTCCGATGGGGTACTCCTGACAGGCACTGCCACCCCCTTCTACATCGGGATAGCGCTGGTCCCGGACCGGGCCTTCACCGGTCGGGACGTAGCGGAGTGGGCAGCTGACCCCTCCTCTTACCTTCCAGACAGCCCCGTCAAGACGCTCTCCGGGGTCTATTGGGTGGTGTCGGGGGTGAAGCCCGGAACGCAGGAAACCCCGGCCTGGGAGGAAATCGTACAACCCGGCCCCGATATTCAACTCCGCAGCAGAACCACCGTGAAAGTCACCGAGTACAACCCCGGTTGCGTCTCCGGACCCGAGTTCAGCCGACTACGCATACAGATGGCCCGAAGCCAGTGGCATCGCATCATAGGTGGCACAGGATTCCTGGAATCCCGCGTGGCCGGCGGCTACGAAACCCGCAGCTACCTGGGCTGCTCCTGGTCCGGACCCGACCTCAGCATCGTCTACCAAGGCGGAAAGATCATCGCCTGGCAGGTCATGTGACTGCGACTTCAAAGTCGTTGATGAGTTTTCCCGAGTGTGTCAGACCCCCGACGTATCCTTCTGCCGCAATCGAAAACCGCGGGAGAGGAACGATCAGCATGGCAACGGTGAGGGTGCACGAGATGGCAAGAGAACTCGGCGTCGACTCAAGCGAATTCATGCCAGCCCGAACGAACCTTGGCAGGCCGGCGAAGTCGGACTCGGCGATCATCGAGCCCGAAGATGCCAGCCGCCTCAGAAGTCAGGGCAGCCCAAGCCCGCCAAGTACCCGTACGAAGTTCCTCGGCCGTGTAGGAGATCCGGAGCATGGGAAGTGTCCGTGCTGCCTTCGCGACGATCGAGATCTGTACCCCCCAAAGACACCCGATGACCTTCCCGCTGATCGCAGCTCCTACATCTGCCGACCATGCACCCAGCACTCAAACCCTTCGGGATCGAGAGAAGCACAACGCAACCGCAGCCATGTACTCCTATACACACACGACGCTCAGGATGAACTGCAAGCTCGCCAGCGGTCCTTCGAGGAAGAACTCGCACGCCTAAGAAGAGAACTCGAGGAACGGCCGGTCGTTGAGCTAGACCACGACCAGGAACTCGTGGATCGATACAAGATGCAGACTCGTTCCGCCTTGAGCAGTCGCGATCACGCTTACGCCGAATTACTGACGGTCAAACTTCTGCATCGACAGCAGCGAGGCACCAAATGCAGTTGCGGTCGCGACAACTGCCCCACGGCCAGGCTGTTCTTCGATCCGTCAGGTTTGGACAGGTGGGAGGCCGAGCAAGTTGACCGGCTGAGAAGACACAAGCCACATAGCTTGCCAGACAACCATCCGGCTGTCTTGGATCGCCGTCGGGCCAACAACTGGGAGTAGCTACACCGCTGGGCGGGCGTCAGATGAGGTACACCCCAACCTGACATCAGGGCGTGGCAGCCATGAGCACCGACCTCGGCGAATGTGAGAATCCACACCCACCGTCACCCCGCCGGCGGTGGTGCCGCCAGCGGTGGTCGTCCTCGCCGCCCGCTGGTGGGAATCACCCGAAGCGATCTTCCGCCTCGAAGCGATGTGGCGCTCCTGGGAAGCCCTCCGCCTTAACCCGGCCACGGTCATCTCCGACTGGCTACGCGACCACGCCGACCACCACCTGACCAATCCCTGGCCCACCTCACCGGACTATCCGAACGCTCCACCGACACCGCCAGAACCACCGAACCCCCCGGGAACGAAACCCCCGAAGGCATTTTAACGGCTGGCTAGCGGCGTGTCTGCGTTCCGTGCCTCCATCGTTGCCTGGTTGGGCATGGTCCGTGCCGCCTAATCCCCCACCGTCCTTCATAGAACGTTCATGGTTCCTCTGGGGTTTCTTCGCGATGTGCCGCTACGTTGAGGCGCGAGCGCCGGATGTACCGGTAACAGGAGGAAACCGTGACGATCACCAGTAAGGGTCAAGACACCGCCCTCGAGACGCAGCAAGTGCCGGTCAACCGCCGCGGGCTCGCCATCGCCGCTGGCGTCGGCGTCCTCGCTGTCGGGATCGCCTGGTCACTGCCGAACGTGGCCGGCGGTGACGTCGGCTCGATGACGCACTACATGGGACTGCTCGCGGCGAACCAGCCGTGGAACCTGCTGATCTTTATGGCGATACCGGTGATCCTGGCGGAGACTCTGGCGATCACGGAGCTGGCGGTGCTGTTCACCCAGGGCGCCGTCAAGCCATGGGTGCATGCCCTGAACCGGTGGGCCGGGTTGATCGCCGGGCCGTGGTTCCTGGGGATCACCGCCTACCTGTTGAAGAACGCGGTCGTGCCCCTGACGAGCGGCTCGGGCTGGCACGGGCCCGCTGACCTGATCGCGGTGTTCGCCTACCTAGCCGGTGTGGTGCCGCTGGTGGGTATCACGCTGATCGAACTGGGCGTACTGGGTCGCGAGGGTGGCCGGGCGCGGATGAAGTTGCACGCGATCTTCGTCGGGGTGTTCCTGGTCGCGGCGCACGTCGCGATGATCTTCGGGATGCTGGATCCGACCCTGCTGGGCTGGTTCCCAGAGCACACGATGCCGGGCGGGGACACGATGCCCGGCATGCGCATGTAGCCACTGGTCCAGTCGAGGCCTCTTACGAGAAGGCGGGAACGCCGGCACTGTTGCCAGCGTTCCCGTCGGTGTTCGTGGTCACCAACACAGCCTGCGGCCGCGCCGCGATGTGGCCACACCCACCTCCCTGCGGGAGGTGGGTGTGGCGGGTACGCGACTGATGTCGAGGTGGACTTTCACGAAGGCTTCACGCGACGACTGCGGCGGATTTCCGCGGAGGGGCGAGAGGTGCGGGCCCGGGCGACGCCGGGCAGGTATTCACCACACCGGCGCAAGGACATTTACGCCCACCTCGACTGTGCGGACATCTGTCTGAGAACCGAAGCGCAGGGAAGGCGGCCACAGACGATATCCGCCACGGGCGCCGGAGCGCGGGCCTCGGCAGCGCCTGTGGTCGCGGGGGTCTCGGCCCAGGGCGCGGTCTGGCTGGTGGCGGGCACCTTCCAGGTGAACACGACCGGTTCGGGAAGCCCGGACACGGCGAGTTCGACGTCGTCGCCGGGACCGGCGCTGGTACCGGGGAATGTCAGTTGTCCGCTGCGGTGGTGGCTTCCTGGCGGGTCGCCCGACCAGGTGGCCTGGCCGATACGGGCGCCGGCGACTGTGAGAGTGCTCGCGGACAGGTCGCCGTCCAGGGAGCCCGCGTGGGTGTCCAGGGTGACCAGTGCGCGGGCTTCTGTGGTGTCGACGGTGACGCCAGTGACTGTCACCTCGACGCTGTCGACAGTAGTGCTTGGTCGGGCAGCGTCACACCGCCCTCGGCGGCTGGGTTCGTGGGCGTGGCAGCGCCCGTCGTCGCTGTCGCGTCGGTAGATGTAGCCACCGCGGCGGTGCCGGCGGCGCAACCACTCAGGTTAACGCCGCCGCCACGGCCACGACGGCAGGGGTGAGTGCATTCATACGGCATCGGCCCACTCGTCTTCGGTCGATGGGGGGTGGGTCGGTGCGCGCCGGCGTTAGTGGCCCTGCGCACCGATTAGGTTCAGGCGGGGTGCGAATGTGGCCCCACCGTCGGTGGACTGCGTGACAACACTGCCGGTGAGCGCGACGACGGTGTCCCCGTCGGCGGCCAGCGCCCCGGGTTGGCCGCTGCCGGCGTTCCCGCGCGCTTCCCAGGTGGTCCCGCCATCGGTCGAGGCCTGCAGGGTCCCATCGGGGGCCAGCCCGTACAGGGTGCGGTTGGTCCAGGCCAGGAACGCAACTAGTGGGGCGTCGGGAATGGGGGTGAACGTGGTGCCGCCGTCAGTGGAGCGCACCGGGCCCTTCTGCGTGGTCGCGACCACGGTCCTCGGCTGGGCTGGGTCCACGGCCAGGTCGAACAGAGCCGGGGTGCCGAGGTCGTCCCAGGTGGTGCCGCCGTCAGTGGAGCGCAGCAACTTTCCGTCGTGGGCGGACATACCCATGACCGTGTCGGCCGCAGCAACGAGGCGGTGGAAGTCGACCTCACCCTGCAGGCTCACCGGCGCCCAGGTGACACCTGCGTCGGTGGAGGCCTGCAGCCCGAGGTCGTCGGGGGCGTCCTGCCCGGCCGCGGGATGCCCCGATGCCAGCCACCGGTCCCCGTCCAACGCAAGGCCCATCACGTCGAACGCGGTGTCGCTGACCTGCACCGGGTCCTGGCCCGGGTCCTGGCCCCACAGTCCCTGATGGGTGCCAACCACCAGACGCTGGCCATCGAGGGCCAGGCCGTGCACGTGCTCCCACGCCGTACCGTCCACCTGCACTGCGGTTCCCGTCGGTGTAGCGCCGGTCGACGTGGCGGCAGGGGTCGATGGGGGTTCGGCGGCCGGGCCTGTGCCGGTGGCGGAGCATCCGGCGAGCACAAGTGCCGCGGCCATCGTGGTGGCCGCCAGTGCGCGGCGTCTCATAAGGTGAGCCTACCCTTCATCTCGTCGGTCTCGGTGGTCTGCCCGTCGAGCATCGCCTGGGCGAAGGGGCCAACCTACTGGGGGAAAGCCGGTCATCTGGGCGAGCTCGGGGTCCTGCGCCGTCTTGATCTGCCTGGCGAGCGCGGTGACCTGAGCGGCCGTGCCAACTGGGGAATGCGATGTGCGCGGCGTTCCCGCCGCGGCTGCCGGTGGGCCTGAGGGAGAACGGGTCCCGTGCCCGCGCCAGGCGGCTTCGGGTCAGTGGCCTGTGCCACTGCGTCCCATCCGCGCCATGACAACCATGCCCACGGCCATCATGCCCAGGCACATCACCGGGAGCAGGACCGAACCCCAGCCCCACACCCCGGTGACGATCAGGATGGCTGTCAGCGCCAGCATGGGCAGACACATGAGCATCATCATGCGCGTGTGTCCCAAGCCGTGGCCGCCAGTTGCCGGAGACTCTGCGGCACGGGCCGTGGTGACCGGTGCCGTGTCGTTCAGGTCCGTCTTGTGGTTCATGATCGTCCTCCTAGGTGTTGGTATCCCGACTGAAATGCCGTTCACCTTCAGGTTCGCAAGCACTCCTGAACGTTTCCCCCGACGAACGGTCAAGGTTTGGTGACGGTTCACCCGGGCACACTTCGCACGGGAATGCAGGATGGGCTCTTCCGCTGAAAGGGTCCAGTTGGTCTCGACGCCTCTTTGACCGTTCCCGCCAATCGAGCACCCGCCGTGGAACCTCCTGCTGGTCATGGCGGCCCCGGTGGGCCTTGCCGACACCCTGGCGATCACCGAACTGGTGGCGGTCACGCGGGGGTGCCTGCACCACCTGGGCGGAGCGGCCGACCGGCAGGGCGGGTCTGGTGGCCGGGCCGTGGTTCCTGTCCCTGACCGGTCCGTGCTCCGCCTCACCATTGGAGGAGGCAGTTGGCGCGGCCCTGCGGACCTCATCGCAGTGGGCTTCTACCGGGTCGGCGGCGTCCCCTTGGTGGGCATCGTCTGCTGCGGCAGCCTGATCGTGAACGTGCTGCCAGTCCCAAGCCCGGCACTGTGCGCGGTCACATCCCCGTGCTGGCTCTGGACGAGGGCGCGGGCGATGGTCAGTCCCAGCCCGCTGCCACCGGAGTCCGATTGGCGGGAGGTGTCGAGCCGCTGGAAACGCTGGAACACGCGGTCCACGTCGGCGGGGTCGATGCCTTCGCCCGAGTCGGTCACCGCGATCTCCACGGCCTGCCCGTTCTGGTGGCAACCCACCGACACGGTTCCGCCGGCGGGGGTGTGCCGCAGGGCGTTGTCCAGCAGGTTTCCGAGGACCTGCTGCATCCGGTCCCGGTCCACGCGAACGACCATCTCGCGGTCGTGGCGAGAGCGGTCGTCGAGCAGCACGCCCTTGTCCCGATAGCGCGGTTCGTACAGCGCGCACGCCGAGTGCACGAGGTCGCTGGCCTTCGTCGCCGTCGGGTGCAGGTCGAGCGCGTGTTCCTGCGCCTGCGCCGCCAGGCGGACGTCACTGGCCAGGCGACGCAACCGGTGGACTTGGCCACGCATCACATGGTAGGTCGCCGCGGTCGTGGGGATCACCTCGTCCTCGAGGCCGTCGATATGCGCCTCGAGCGTGGCCAGCGGGGTGCGGATCTCATGCGAGAGGTCGGAGAGCATCTGCGTGCGCGCCTCGTCGGTGGTCGCCAGACTGTCGGCCATGTCCTGGAACGACTGTGACAACGTGCGCAACTCCGTACCGAAGCCGGTTTCGGTCACGACAACGTCGTAATTGCCGTGTGCCACAGCCTCCGCGGACGCCGCCAGCTGCGTGATCGGGCGGCTGACCCTGCGGGCCAGGAACCACGACAACAGGATCGCGGCGACGATGGCTACGGTCGCCGCGGCCATCAGGGCCAGGCCGACGGAGGTCTCGAAGGCCTCCTGTGCGTGCAGCTGCACCACCGGCGAGTCCTCCCCCGTCATGCGAAGGTGGTGCAGGAACAGGCCCGGGGCGATGAGCACGACGGTGACGAGCAAGGCAATGAACGTGGTGGCGATGACGAGCAACTGGGCGGTGAACAGCCGCGCGGCCAGACTGCGCCGCTTCACGACACCATCCCGTACCCGATGCCGCGCACGGTCCTGATGTAGCGCGGGGAGCCGGGGTCGTCATCAAGCTTCTTGCGCAGGTGGCCGACGTGGACATCCACGATGTGTTCGTCCCCGTACCACTCACCGCCCCACACCGCGTCGATGAGCTGCCTGCGCGTGAAGGCGCGCTTGGGTGCGGTCGTGAGGGCGTCGAGCAGGTCGAACTCGGTGCGGGTCAGATCCAGTTCGACGTGGTCGATCCAGACCTTGCGGGCGTCGGGGTCCAGCCGCAGCGCGCCGAACATGCGGGCATGCAGCCCCGATGATTCCGCCCCGAGCGTGCGCGGCCGCCGCAGCATCGCGCGGATGCGGGCCGTCAGTTCGCGGGGCGAGAAGGGCTTGACGAGGTAGTCGTCGGCGCCCATGGACAGCCCGATCACCTTGTCGATCTCGTCGTCACGCGCGGTCAGCATGATCACGTAACAGTCGGTGAAGGTGCGGATACGGCGGCACACCTCAAGCCCGTCGAAGCCGGGGAGCATGATGTCCAGCACGATGAGATCGGGGTGCAGGTCCTTGGCCATCGTGACCGCTTGCGGGCCGGTTCCCGCGATGTCGACGTCGAAGGCCTCATCCTGCAGGTAGGCCGCGATCACCGCCGCCAGATCCGGTTCGTCCTCGACCACCAGGACCCGTAGTTGTGCCGACATCCACTCTCCATTCCGCCGCGTGACGATCACCCATGGGTCGCGCGACTGCTGTCATTGTCCAGGATCGCGGCCGCATCCAGGTACTCCTGTTGGCTGATCTGGCCGCTGGCGAACCTTCGCCTGAGGATGTCCGAGGTCGTCTCCTCGCGTCGCTTGAAAGGCGCCGCGCGGCGGTCCCTGGTCAACGCCACAAGGGCCCAGATGCAGGCAGCAACCGCGAGCGGCCACACCCACATCGCCATCAGCATCCAGCCGTGCCAGCCACCGTAGGAGCCGTAGTGGTTCATCATCGTCATCCACCTCCGGTCTCGACGACACCTCCAGCCTCCGGGCCGCCGATGGAGATCGGCTTGGGGTTTCCATGAAGACTCCGTGAAGACCCCTTCATCGAAACTTCATCGAATCTGGGCAGCACCTCTAAGCACCTCTGTCAGGGTCAAGTGGTGAGTTATTCGATGTCGCGTCGCCGATTCCTGGCCATGTCGCTTGGCACCGCCGCCGCAGCGACTCTCGCCGCCTGTTCCTCGCCGAGAGGCACAGCCACGGTTGTCCCCTCGTCTTCACCCACCGGCCCCGTCGCGCAGGAGATCAGGTTGCGCGCCCGGGAAGCACAGATCGACCTGGGAGGCCGTGCGGCGACTGCGTGGACGTTCGGCGACCGTGTGCCGGGTGCGGCGATCCGCGCGAAGGCCGGGGAGCGGGTGCGCATCACCGTCACCAACGACCTTCCCGAGGAGACCAGCGTGCACTGGCACGGCCTGGCGGTTCCCAATCCGATGGACGGGGTCCCCGGCGTGACGACACCGGCGATCGCGTCCGGCACCTCCTTCACCTACGACTTCGTCGTGCCGGACGCGGGCACCCACTGGTTCCACCCCCACACGGGCCTGCAACTCGACACCGGGTTGTACGCCCCTTTCATCGTGGAGGACCCCGGCGAGACCGCGCGCTACGACCACGACTGGGTGCTCATGCTGGACGACTGGACGCAGGGCGTGGGCCAGGACCCGCAGCAGATCTTCGACGGCCTGGTCTCCGCAGGTCAGCGCAGTGATCAGGGCGGCATGATGGACATGGGCGGCATGGACATGGGCTCCGACGGCGGCGACGTCACCTACCCCCTCTACCTGATCAACGGAAGGGCTGCCGCAGACCCAGACGTCCTGCGAGTCAAGCCCGGCGACAGGATCCGGGTTCGCATCATCAACGCGGCCGCGGACACCATCTTCACCGTCGCTGTGGGCGGGCACCGCATGACGATCACCCACACCGACGGCTATCCGGTGCAGCCGGTCGATGCGCAGTCGCTGCGGATCGGCATGGGCGAACGGTACGACGTTGTCGTGCAGGCCGGCGACGGTGTCTTCCCGGTGGTCGCCCAACCTGCGGGTAAGAGCGGATACGCCATGGCGGTTCTGCGCAGCGCCGCGGGCCGCCTGCCCGCCAGCCCCATTCCTGCCGAGCTCTCCGCCTACCCCGCCGGTGCTGACGTGCTGCTGTCCGACGAAAGCGTGCGGCTGCCGCGCAGCGATCCCCAGCAGACCTACGACCTCGTCCTGTCCGGCTCCATGGCGCCCTACGTCTGGACCATCAACGGTGACACGTACGACCGGGCAGAACCGCTCACGGTTCAGGCGGGCCAAACCGTGCGGCTGCGGTTGTCGAACATGTCGATGATGACGCACCCGGTGCACCTGCACGGCCACACGTTCCAGGTGGGGCCGGCCGGAGGGACCGGTCCCCGCAAAGACACCGTGCTCTTGCCGCCGATGACCCGCGCCGAGGTCGACCTGGTCGCCGACAACCCTGGGCGCTGGATGCTCCACTGCCACAACGCCTACCACGCTGAGGCGGGCATGATGACCCGCCTCGACTACACCACCTGAGAAAGAGAGATAATCCGTGCAGATCCATCGCACCATCGCCATGTCCGCCGCCGTGTTGGGAGTGGCAGCACTGACTGCGTGCTCCAGCAGCACCCCTGACAGCGCGCCCTCGCCGACGGAGTCGGTGGCGACCGCCCCCATGATGCAGGGCTCTCCGACAGACATCGCATTCGCGCAGTCGATGATCCCGCACCACCAACAGGCGATCGAGATGGCCGACCTTGCGCTCGATCCGGCGGCAGGTGCCTCCGAGCAGGTGAAGCAACTGGCCGAGCAGATCAAGGGTGCCCAGGATCCGGAGATCCAGCAGATGACCCAGTGGCTGCAGGCGTGGGGCGCGCCGACGGCGATGCCAGGCGCCACCGACGGCGGCGGCACGGCAGGCATGGATCACAGCGGCCACGACATGGGCGGTATGACGATGTCTGGGATGATGACCGCCGAGCAGATGCAACAACTGGAGCAGGCGCGGGGCGCCGACTTCGACCAGATGTGGCTGACCATGATGATCGCGCACCATCAGGGCGCCATCTCGATGGCTCAGCAGGCGCAGGCGTCGAACAGCAGTCAGGTGACGACCCTCACCGACGCCATCATCACCGGACAGCAGCAGGAGATCGCGACGATGCAGCAGCTGCTGGCGAAGTGAGTGCGACGTGCCTGCACCCGCATCCCGTGAGGAGACGCAGCATCACCCAACGGCAACCGGGTATCTAGATCGAACACGTCTGAGGAGGTCACGTGGTGGACCACACTGATACAGCTTCTCGCTACATCTGCCCCATGCACCCCGAGGTCGTCGACGACCACCCGTCGGAATGCCCGATCTGCGGCATGACACTGGTTCTTGAGGGACAGGCCGACGTGCACACACACCATCACGAGGAACCGCGGCCCTCACACCCGTCGGCCACAAAGGTCCTGTACACCTGCCCCATGCATCCCGAGATCGTTCAGGATCACCCGGGGCGCTGCCCCATCTGCGGTATGCATCTGGAGCCGATGACGCCGCAGGTCGATGACGATTCCGATCGTGCGGAGTACCGGAACATGCTGCGGCGGTTCTGGGTGTCGGTCCCGTTGTCGCTGGCCGTGCTGTCCATCGCGATGCTCGGATTCGCGCCCCTGCCGAAGGACGTCATGCCGTGGGCGCAACTGGTGCTGGCCAGCCCCGTAGTGCTGTGGGCGGCGGGTCCGTTCTTCGTGTGGGCCGTGCAATCGGTGCGCCATCGCAGTCCCAACATGTGGACGCTGATCGGCCTGGGTGTCGCCGCGGCGTACAGCTACTCCGTGCTCGCTGTGGTCGCTCCCGGCATCTTCCCCGACGCGTTGAAGGAGGACGGGAAGGTCCCGGTGTACTTCGAGGCGGCCGCCATCATCTGCACCCTCACCCTGCTCGGACAGGTGCTGGAACTGCGAGCACGTGCCTCCACCGGGGATGCGATCAAGGGCCTGCTGCAGCTCGCGCCGTCCACGGCCCGCCGCATCGACGCCGATGGCACCGAGGAAGACGTCGATCTGGCAGCGATCGAGGTCGGCGACCGGGTGCGTGTGCGCCCCGGGGAGAAGGTGCCGGTCGACGGTGTCGTGGTGTCCGGTCGGTCGGCCGTGGACGAGTCGATGCTGACCGGCGAGCCGGTGCCAGCCGAGAAGGCAGCCGGCGACACGGTCATCGGGGGCACTGTGAACACCACCGGCAGCCTCATCGTTGAGGCCTACCAAGTGGGCTCGGACACGGTCCTGTCGCGAGTGGTGGAGATGGTGGCCGTGGCCCAGCGCTCCAGAGCGCCCATGCAACGTCTGGCCGACAAGGTCGCAGGGGTGTTCGTCCTGGCCGTGATCGGCATCGCGGTCGGGACGTTCCTGGTCTGGGGTGTGTTCGGCCCGGCACCCAGCTGGGGGCACGCCCTGGTGAACGCGGTGTCCGTGCTGATCATCGCCTGCCCGTGTGCCCTGGGCCTGGCCACGCCGATGTCGGTCATGGTGGGCAGTGGATTGGGCGCCCGGCATGGCGTGCTGTTCAAGGACGCCGCCGCTATGGAGAGACTGCGCGAGGTCGACACCCTCATAGTGGACAAGACGGGCACCCTGACGGTGGGCCGTCCGACGGTGAGCAGTGTTGTCCCGGCTGACGGATTCACCCACGACGAGGTCCTGAGCGCGGCCGCCAGCGCCAACAAGGGCAGTGAGCACCCGCTGGCCCGAGCCGTCACCGAGGCAGCCGCTGGTCTACCTCTCACCCCGGTGCAGGAGTTCCAGGCCAAGCCAGGCTTCGGCGTGAGCGGGATGGTGGGCGGTCGCCTCGTCCTGGTCGGCAACGCCGATCTCATGGGGGATCAGGGCGTGAAGATGTCGCTGGAGCTGGAAGACCGCGCACCGGCCGGCCAGACAACCATCCGAGTTGCCATCGACGGCCGAGAGGCGGGACTCGTCACACTGCGCGATGAGGTCAAGCCCAGTACGCCGAAGGCCGTCGAACAACTGCACCACGAGGGCCTGACCATCGTCATGGCCACCGGCGACGCCGCTGGCCCGGCTCGCCACGTGGCAGAGTCACTCGGCATCGACGACTACCGGTCGGGAGTGAAGCCGGACGACAAGCTCGCCCTGGTAGCGGAACTGCAGCGGCAGGGACACGTCGTGGCGATGGCCGGCGATGGGATCAACGACGCCCCCGCGCTCGCGCAGGCCGACATCGGGATCGCCATGGGCACAGGCAGCGACATCGCCATCGACTCCGCCGAGATCACCCTGGTGAAGGGGGATCTGCGGGGCATCAGCGCCGCCCGCAGGGTTTCCTGCGCGACTGTGCGCAACATGAAACAGAACCTCGGTTTCGCGTTCCTGTACAACTCTCTCGGGATCCCGATCGCCGCGGGAGTGCTCTACCCGTTCACGGGCCTGCTGCTGTCCCCGATCATCGCCGCTGCCGCGATGAGCCTGTCCAACGTTTCGGTCATAGTGAATGCCCTTCGACTGCGCCGCGCACGAGTCTGATGGTCACGAGACACCTCGACGCTGGCACCGTGGTCGACTATCCGCCGGACCCGGGCTCAGACGGCAACTTCCTCTGCCGACCACGGTCTGAGCGAGTTGCTGGGACGCTCAGCGGAATCGGCAACTTCTTCGTCCGGCTGCGGGGATGACGGGGTTGACCACCGCGATGATCGTGCCGCTGTCCAGGAACAACGCCCGTGCGCAAACTGACGACTTTCTTCATCGTTTCTTCAGGGACATCACCGGCTGTTGAACATGTCCGAAGCCGAGACAGTATTCATGGAACAAGAAACCACCATAACGATCGTGCAGGCACCCGCCTGCCACTTCTGCGCCGACGCTGACCAGATCCTGTCTGACTTGGCCGACTGCTACCCAGTCCAACTGATCCGGCTGGACATGCGCACATCCGAAGGGCTCTTGCTCACCCAGCAGCATCGAGCAGCGATGAGCCCGCTTGTTCTCGTGGACGGACAGTTCTTCAGCCAAGGTCGCCTCCCACGTGGCAAAGTGCGCCAGCTCACAAGCGCACTCGACCGCGCAGCAACCGCCACGAGGGGTGCGCTGTGAACGGCGACCTGTTCGCGACCGGATCGATCATTGCGGCGTTCTTCGCAGGTGGTGTGGCCCTGTTCGCCCCGTGCTGCATCGTGTTCCTGGCCCCCAGCTACCTGGCGGTCGCGGTGAAGAACCGGCGCTGGCGGCTGCTGCCATTAACGTTCGTCTTCGCCGCCGGTCTGGCAACCGTGCTTGTGCCCATCACGCTGGGGATGAGTCTACTGTCAGCGGCAATCACCCACTACCACCAAATCCTCTACCTCGCCGGGGGCATCCTCATGCTGCTGCTGGCGGCCTGGTCACTGTCCGGGCGGATGTGGAGCATGCCCTCATTCCTGCGTGCCCCAGATACCCGCCGGGGCGACTCCGCCAGCTTCTTCGCCCTCGGCGTGTTTTCCGGCATCGCCTCGTCCTGCTGCGCTCCGGTCCTCGCTGGCATCATGACCTTGTCGGCCCTGTCCGGGAACCCGGCCGGGGGCATCGTTCTCGGGTTGATGTACGTGTTCGGCATGACGTTCCCGCTGTTCGTTATGGCGCTGCTCTGGGACCGGTTCCGCCTTGGCGAGCGCCGGTTCCTGCAAGCCAAGCCCGTCGCCCTCACAGTGGCCGGACGCAAACTCCACACGAACACGATCAACGTGGCTGTGGCGATCGGGTTCGCCGTGATGGGCGTGTTCGTCCTCTACCTGGCCAACACGGGCACCATGACCAGCGGACCCGGCTTCCAGGTCGCCGTCGGCGACTTCCTAACCAAGATATTTGCCACCATCGAGTCCTGGCCCATCCCCGAACCCGTCCTCGGCGCGGCTCTTCTGGCTCTTGTCGTGGTCATCGTCGTGACGATGCTGCGCGACCGATCAGCCCAAACCCTGACTGACGCCGCCGACCTGGACCTCGGTCAGCCCCACGGCTGCCACGAAACGGCTTTGAGCGCCGCAGAGGCACACGACCCCCATCCCTGCCCCGACACCGAGGCTACGAGTACGCAGTCCCGCACAGAAAGGCCAGTACCGTGACGATCCAGCACGAACACCGTCCCACCCGCGCCGAACAGCGCCAAGCCAAGGCTGACGCCGCTCACGGCGAAGCCGAGCGCACGCGACGTCGCCGCCGCACCGTCATGATCGCCTGGATCATCGGCGCGGGGATTGTGGCCGCCCTCATCGCCGCCGCGCTCGTCACCAGTCGCCCCCAGCAGAGCGGCATCGCCACCCCAGCTGCGCCGTTCACGATGACCAACACCGACGGCCAGCAGGTCAGCTTGGCTGACTACGCCGGGAAGAAGAATGTCCTGCTGTACTTCAGCGAGGGGGCCGGGTGCCAAGCATGCTTGGCACAGATGGGCGCGATAGAGAAGAAACAGGCCGCCTTCGACAAGTTGGACACCGTCGTGCTACCCGTGGTCATGAACACCAAGGAGCAGATCATGCACGACATGACGGTGAACGGCGTCAAGACGCCGTTCCTCCTCGACGACGGCCGGTTGTCCACTGCCTACGGAACGATCGGGAAGGGTATGCACGGTGGACTGCCGGGCCACAGTTTCGTTCTGATCGACAAGACCGGCACCCAACGCTGGTACGGCGAATACCCGTCCATGTGGCTGGCCCCCGACCAGTTGGCAACCGAGGTCAGCAACCACTTGCCCTCGTCCTGACCAACAACGCCGTGGCTGCCCTATCGGGGCCCATGGGGTGGCCACGGCGCCGCTGAACCCCACACTCGGCAACGAAGGAGCCCTAAGTTAAGACGCCGGACCCAGGCCCCCTCTTGTCTTCGAGCATCGCCGCCGCGACGAGCCTGTTCCGCCTCTCCGCCATCACCAACGCTCCGCCTGCCGACCACGCTGGTCCATCAAGGCGTTTGATTGTGGCTCCAGACCAGCCGGAGTGGGCACCCCTTCCACTGCAGGCGGACATAGGCAATACCGACTTCCCACGAACCACGAGGGATTCGCCCGACGTGTCTCCCCGATGCGACTTCATATCTTGAATCGGTTGTGTCGTAACCCGGGCGGAAGCCCATTGCTTCCGGCATTGATGTAGGAGCATGTACACCCCAACCTGACGTCAGGCACACTGCGTCTAACGTGTCCGGCTAGGGTCCGCAGCGACACTTCCTGACGTCTGCGTGGCGCTGTCGCACCCAGGTTCTAGAGTCCAACCTGACAGATCAGCGCAACGGGAAGGGCCCAGGGATCATGGCTCGCGTCGGCTACACCCGGGTCAGCACCATCGACCAGAACCTGGATCGTCAGCTCGACGGCATCCCCGTCGACAGAGTGTTCGCCGACATGATCTCGGGCAAGAACACCCACCGCCCCGCGCTCGAGGAGCTGCTGGACCTCGTGCGGGCCGGCGACACCGTGGTGGTGCACTCGATGGACCGGCTGGCCCGCAACCTCGATGACCTGCGCCAGTTGGTGCGCACCCTGACCGGGCGTGGGGTGCGGGTCGAGTTCGTCAAGGAGAGCCTGACCTTCACCGGTGACGATTCCCCGATGGCCACCCTGCTGTTGTCCATCATGGGCTCCTTCGCCGAGTTCGAACGGGCCCTGATCCGCGAGCGCCAGATGGAGGGCATCGCCGCGGCCAAGAAACGCGGCGTCTACACCGGCCGCAAGAAGGCCCTCACCGACACCCAGGTGGCCCAGATCCGGGGGCGGGTGGCCGCCGGGGAGACGAAGGCCGCGCTTGCCCGGGAGTACGGGGTGAGCCGGGAGACGCTGTACCAACACCTGCGGAGCAGCCCTCAGTAGAGGTTCGGGTCCTCGGGCAGTCGGCCCGCTGCCTTGTGGGCGACTCTGGGACTCTTCGCGAGCATACAATCAGGCGATAATATCGTCCTATGACGATGCCATCGCCCGAAGCGGGCAGCGGGGCGCGGCCCGCACCCGAGTGGGTGGAAGCAGTGGATGCTGAGGCGATCAGTGCAGCGGCGAGTCTGTTCCGGAGCCTGGGTGACCCGTCGCGGTTGTCGATCCTCACGCATCTGATGCTGGGTGAGCACAGAGTCGTCGAGTTGACCGAGCATTTGGGTCTTGCACAATCCACGGTGTCGGCTCATTTGAAGTGCTTGTTGGACTGCGGAATGGTGCGTGTGCGTGCCCAGGGTCGGGCATCGTTCTACTCACTGGCCGCGGAACCGGCGCTCGTGGCGCTGCTGTCGGCGGCCGAAGGCCTGCTCGCGGACACCGGTCAGGCAGTGGTCTTGTGCCCTACCTACGGCACGAGGACACGGCCATGACCGGGACTACTGCCGGGGTAGGGGGCAAGCAGACGCTGACGGCTGCCGAGCGGGCCCGGTTGGGGCGTCGAGCGCAGTGGCTTGCGGGGGTCTCGGTGGGTTACAACGCCGTCGAGGCGGTGGTGTCGGTCGCGGCGGGGGCGGCGGCGTCGTCAGTCGCGCTGGTCGGGTTCGGGCTGGACTCGGTGGTCGAGATGTCCTCCGGGCTGATCATTCTGTGGCAATTCCGACATCGGCTGCCGGAGACCAGGGAGCGGGCCGCGTTACGCGCGATCGCGGTGTCCTTCTTCGCGTTGGCGGGTTACGTGGGCTTCGAATCGGTTCGGACGCTTCTCATGAGGCAGGCCCCGGAGCACTCCACGGTCGGCATCGTGATCGCCGCACTGTCGCTGGTGATCATGCCCACGTTGTCGTTTGCGCAGCGTCGAACTGGGCGGCGACTGGGTTCGCTGACCGTGGTGGCGGACTCCAAACAGACGTTGCTGTGCACATACCTGTCTGCGGTGTTGCTGGCGGGCCTGCTGCTGAACTCACTGCTGGGCTGGTGGTGGGCCGACCCTGCGGTCGGACTGGTGGTGGCCGGGCTAGCGCTGGCGGAGGGACGCGAGGCGTGGCAAGGAGAGTCCTGCGACTGCACCCCGGCAGTTATCGGCGAGGAACCCAGCTGCGGCAGCGGGGATGCCTGCTGCGCCGAGGCCGAGGCGGCAGGTCCATCGATGACGGCCCACCAGCCCGGTAGGGACACCTGATGGGTCACGACCACACCCACGCGTATTGGGTGCGTGCGAGAGCCGCGCACCGGGGCCGACTGGAGCATCACTTCGACGTCGCCCACTGCACGTTCCACCTCGAAGAGCCTGGTCACGCCAACCACGAGTTCCCGGCGCACCCATGAAGCCACGCCGGCCAGCCTCTGCGGAATTTCCTTCACGAAATCTCAACACTTTCGCGAGATCGGCGCAACACCGGACGCCGAGACTGATTCACAGAGAGCACAAAGGCGAAAGGACGGAATCAATCATGATTCAAACGACAATCAGAGCTGGCCGGCGCCGCCCCCACATCCAGGCCGTCGCCCTGACAGCCGCCACGGTGACGTTCGCGGCGGCCACGACCGGCGCCTGGGCAATGTCAACCCCTGGCGAGACCGTTTCAGCCAGCCTCGCCAGGCCCACAGCCAACAGTTCCGGACCCCGGAACCACAACTGGAACACGTGGCACAACAACCACTGGCACAACAACCACGGGAACAGCCACCACTGGAACTCCCATCGCTGGCGCGGTGGCATGTACCAGGGCTCCACCGGGTCAGCCGCCGGGTCCCGAGGACGGGCTGGTATGTGGGGCGGGATGGGCGCCTGGATGGGTGGTGCCGCCTGGAGCGCAACCTCGCCGGTGAGGTCGGCGCAATGCACGGCGCCGGCCCCGTCAACGCAGCAGATCACGTATGTGGCCATGGACATGGGCCAGTCGATGATGGGCGGTTCGATGATGCGCCTGATGCCCATGTGGGCCAGCGTTCACGCCGGGACTGTCACGGTGGATCTGGTCAACCGCGGCAGCGTCCCGCATGAGCTGCTCGTCTACCAGCTCACAGGAGACCAGGTCGCCGGTCAGCGCAGCATCGGCGCGGATGACCGGGCGAGCGAGGCTGGGGTGCTGGGTGAGGTGCAGCCGGTCTGCGATCAGCCGACATCCGTCGACGGGATCGCCGTGGGCAACGTGGGCCAGGTCACCCTGACACTTGCGCCGGGCCGCTACGAGATCGTGTGCAACCTACCCGGCCACTACCGCAACGGCATGTTCGCGACTCTGGTCGTGACGTGAGAGCCAAGGAGTCACGGCGATGATGAACTGGTACGGCGACGGCAGCGGAGGTATCGCCCCGCTGGTCTGGCTGCTGCTGATCATGCTGTGGGTCGCGCTGATCGCGCTGATCGTCTTCCTGGTGATCCGGCTCCTTCCATCCGGCAGCGACCGCCGCGCCGCAGCCGCGCACCGTGAAGTGAAAGAGACCCCGGAACAGACCCTGGACCGCCTGTTCGTACTGGGTGAGATCGACGAGGCGACCTACCGGTCCCGGCGAGCTGCCCTCACCGAGATGGGCAGACAGCAATGACCGCGCGGCGCAGGCCCGTGATCGTGGCACTGATCGCATCAGTCCTGCTACTCCTGGGATCGATGACAGCCGTCGCCGTCTACACCGGCGGGCATACCACCCGCAGCCAGGCGCCCACCGGCCAAACCAGCGGCTGGCAGGGCTGGACATCACCCGGGACCGGTGCTCCGACCAGCGGGCAACCAGGCGTTAACGGCTGGGACGACACGGGCATGATGATGGGCGACGGGCAGCGCGGCTGGATGAACGCAGACGGGTGGACCGTCTCCGGTGGCACCGGAACCACGGTCACCGCCGACCAGGCCCTCGCCCTGGCCCAAGGGTGGGTCGACACCAACGCCCCCGGCGCCACCGCGGACCCCGCCTCAAGCATGAGCGGCGCCTACCGGTTCACCGTCACCCGAAACGGGCAAGCCATCGCACTGGTGTGGGTCGATGCGACAACCGGCCGGCTCGGCGCACGCACCATCGCCACCCCCACACCGGCACGGTCGTGAGCGTGGCAACGACTCCCATCGCAGCCCCCCGCGCGCTGGTGGTCGAGGACGAGGCATCGATTCGCCGCGTCATCGTCGGCTACCTTCGCGCTGAAGGCTTCACCGTGGCCGAGGCCGGCGACGGTGAGACGGCCGTCGAGATCGCCCGCCGCGACCACCCCGACGTGGTCGTCCTGGACATCATGCTGCCCGGCATCGACGGCATCGAGGTCTGTCGACAGCTACGCACATTCACCGACGCCTACATCGTCATGCTCACCGCCCGAACAGACGAGGTGGACACCCTGATCGGCCTCTCCGTCGGAGCAGATGACTACCTGTCCAAACCCTTCAGCCCCCGTATCCTCATCGCCCGCATCAAGACCCTCCTGCGCCGCCCCCGCACACCCACCGCGCCCCCCAGCACCCCCGCTGACCAGGCACCCTCCCGCCGGGTCGGATCCCTCACAGTGAATCCAGCCACCCGCACCGTCCTGATCGGCGATCAACCCGTTGAGGTGACCCGCATCGAATTCGACCTGCTCAACGCCCTCACCGAGCGGCCCGGGCAGGTGCTCTCACGACGCCAACTCATCGAGCAGGTCTGGGGACCGGCCTGGATCGGCGACGACCGACTCATCGACGCACACATATCCCACCTGCGCGCCAAACTCCACGATGACCCCGCCAGCGCCCGCTTCATCATCACCGTGCGTGGAGTCGGCTTCCGATCGGGGACCGGATGACAACCCACCTCGACTCCACCTCCCCCACCAACAGAGAACGCCCCCCGCGCAATCCCAACGGACCCGGGCTCAGATGGCGGCTGCTCGGCGCGATGGCACTCATCGTCCTGGCCGGGGCAGGCACCCTCTTCACCGTCGCGTTCCTCGTCGCACCATCGGTCTTCTACAGCCACCTCGCAGACGTCGGCCTGACCCCCACCGGCACGGCCGCCGCGCACCTCAACACCGGATTCACCACCGCCCTGCTCCTGGGCGTCGCCGGCGGCGTCGTCGCCGCCACCCTCGTCGCTATCGGGGTCGCATCCCTGGTCGCACGCCGCATCGCTGATCCGCTCACCGGCATGGCCGACACCGCCACTCGCCTCAGCCGAGGGGACTACAGCGTCCGCGTCCAACCGCCGGGCATGGGCCCCGAACTTGCTGACCTCGCCACCGCCGTCAACAGCCTCGCCTCCCGCCTAGAGGCCACGGCCGCCGCCCGACTGCGACTACTCCAGGACCTACGGCACGAACTAAGGACCCCTCTTACCTCCCTGCAGGCCACCGTCGAAGGCATCGCCGACGGTGTCCTTCCCGCTGACGAAGAGACAATGGCCACCCTCACCTCCCAGACCCAGCGATTGCTACGCCTCGTGGACGACCTCGACGCGGTCTCCCGCGCCGACGAGCACGCCTTCCAAGTCACTGTCCAACCAGTGGACCTGACCGCGATCGCCTGCGCCGGCGTGACTGCTGCCAGCGCTCGCTACACAACCGCCGGCATCGCTCTCGTCCCGCCGCACGACAACACCCCAGTAGTGGCGCTCGGTGACCCCGAACGCGTCGCCGAAATCCTCGACCAATTGCTGGACAACGCCATCAAACACACCCG
This sequence comes from Actinomycetes bacterium, assembly GCA_029779995.1. The sequence continues at coordinate 39 of JAKOZM010000179.1, read as the reverse complement.
ACCCGGCGACACCGTCACCATCACGACAACCACCCACCC
>JAKOZM010000163.1 GCA_029779995.1 Actinomycetes bacterium | reverse complement strand
CTACTGACATCTTTGCGGGCGGGGTGGCGATGGATTCGTCCCGGATACCCACGGCTGCACAACGTCGTGGAGCGGCCTTCAACCAGATCGAACAAAGGCGTTCGATCGCAACTCGCCGCGACAAGAACCCGCACCTAGCGCGGCATCCCGAGCGCAGTAATCGTCATGGCGACTATGAACAACCATCAACCACGACCTAGTTGTTCTAGGCAGCCACGTTGTTGGCGCCTGGGCAGCGGCTGATTGGTGGGTGTCCTCCTAGCGCGGTGTGTGGTCGACGATAGTTGTACCGGTCGAGGAATGCTTGCAGGTGGGCGCTGCGGTGGGCGTTGGAGTCCCAGGCCTGTGACCTGGCCCATTCTCGGGACAGGGTGCGCTGGTAGCGCTCGACCTTGCCGTTGGTTTGCGGGCGGTAGGGCCGGGTGGGTGTACTTGTGCTTGGTGCCGGTGTTCCGTACGGCCTTGTTGAACACTTTCGAGCGGTAGCAGGATCCGTTGTCGGTGAGGACACGGGTGATGGTGGTGATGCCGTGGGCGGCGAAGAACGTCACCGCTCGGGTCCAGAATCCGGCCGCCGTGACGCCTTTCTCGTCGGGTAGTTCCTCGGTGTAGGCCAGCCGTGAGTGGTCGTCGACGGCGGAGTGCAGGTACACGTAGCCGGGGCGTTTACGTCCGGCCCGCTGGCTGGCCCGGTGCTGGTCGGAGCCGCGGCCGTGCACCGCCCAGCCGCCGCCGTCGGGGATCCGTCCGATCTTCTTGACGTCCACGTGGATCATGTCCCCAGGTGCCGGCCATTCGTAGCGGCGGGCAGGCTCACGCAGGTCCTCACCGGTGACGTCCAGGTCGGCCAGCCGGCTGATCCCGCGGCGGCGCAGGATCGCGTAGATCGTCGACACCGGCACCTGCACCCCATGCTCGTCGGCCAGCCGGGTGGCCAGTTGCACCGGGCCGACCTTGTGCTTGCGGCGGGCCTGCTCGACCAGGTCCTCGATCTGCGTGCTGGTCTGGTTCGGGTGCCGTTCCGGGGCCGACGAGCGGTCACTCAGCCCGTGCATCCCGGATTCCTGCCAGCGGGCGTACCACTTGCCCAACGTCTGCCGGGACACCCCGGCCTCGGCCGCGACGTGACAGATCGGCCGACCAGCATCGACACGCTGGCACAAGCGGCGGCGACCTTCCGGGGTCAACGGAGCGTTAGCGTGGGACATGAGGGTCTTCCTTTCGATGAGTGTTGTGGTAACTCCCACCGAGCCAGGAAGACCCTCACCTATTCAAGCCGCCACGCCGTCAACAACCTAGGTGAGCACT
>JAKOZM010000153.1 GCA_029779995.1 Actinomycetes bacterium | reverse complement strand
CTCCTCGATGGTCAGCGAGGGGAAGACGTTGTTGTTCTGGGGCACGAAACCCATGCCCAGAGCGACGAGTTTGTCGGCGCGCTTGTTGGTAATGTCCTTGGCGTCGAACGTCACCTTGCCGCTGCGCACCTTCACCAGGCCGAACAGAGACTTCAGCAAAGTCGACTTGCCGGCGCCATTGGGCCCGATGATGCCTACGAGTTCCCCGGAGTGGGCGTAGAAATCACAGCCGTTGAGGATGTTCACGCCCGGGAAGTAACCCGCAATCACGTCGTCGATCCGCACCAGGGCGCCCTCCGCCGCCGCCAGATGCTCGTCCCGGCCTTCGATCGTGGTGACGGCCATCTATGCCTCCTCGGGGTGGGCGGTCAACGCTTCGCCGGTGTCGGTCAGTGGCCGGTCATGGTGCACTCCGAGGTAGGCGTCAATGACCGCCTCGTTGCTCATGACGTCGTGCGGAGGACCCTCGGCAATCACCCGGCCCTGGCTCATCACCACCACCCAGTCGCTGATGTCACGCACCATGTCCATGTCGTGCTCGACGAAAAGTACGGTCGTGCCCCGGTCGCGAACCTGCCGGATGTGGTCCAGCAGGCTTTGGGTCAGGGCGGGATTCACCCCCGCCATCGGCTCGTCGAGCATGACCATCTCCGGCTCGACCATCAGCGCCCGTGCCATCTCGAGCAGTTTGCGTTGGCCACCCGACAACGAGCCAGCCATATCGTCGCGCTTCTGGTCGAGGTTGAAGCTGGCCAGCAGGCTCAGCGCACGCTCGCTGATCTCGTCCTCCTGTTTACTCCACAGGAAGGGGAAGATCGAGGCGAACAACTTCTCGCCGCGCTGGTCCTGAGCGCCCAACCGCATGTTCTCCATCACGGTGAGCCTGCTCAGCGCCTTGGTGAGCTGGAAGGTCCGCACCATGCCGTACTGCGCGACTTTGTGGGGACGCACCCCCGCCAACTGCCTGCCCTCGAAGGTCCACTGCCCCTCATTGGGCTTGTCGAAGCCGGTGAGCAGGTTGAAGAAGGTCGTCTTGCCCGCACCGTTCGGTCCGATCAACGCGGTGATCGTCCCCCGCTGAATCTC
>JAKOZM010000139.1 GCA_029779995.1 Actinomycetes bacterium | reverse complement strand
GATCGTCACTACCCACCGGCACCCCGACCATGTCGTCGCGCTGGCCGAGATGGCGCGGTGGTCAGGAGCGCCGACCCTGGCCGGCTCGCCCGACGCTGACGCCCTCCCGGTCGAGCCGTCCAACCGGCTCGACCACGGGGACCAGATCCAGGTCGGTGAGATCACCCTCGACGTCATCCTGTTGCGCGGCCACACCGAAGGCGGGATCGCACTGGCCTACGCCGACCCAACCGGAGTCACCCACCTCATCACCGGCGACTCGCTCTTCCCGGGCGGGGTGGGCAACACCAAGCAGCAGGGGCAGTCGTTCGAGCAGCTCTACACCGACGTCGTGGAGCGCATCTTCGACGTCTACGACGACCACACCTGGCTCTATCCCGGCCACGGCGACGACACCGTGCTCGGTCGCGAGCGCCCCCACCTCCCCGAGTGGCGCGCCCGCGGCTGGTGAACTTTCCTTGCGATCGGCCGCCGACGCTGGCAGACTGGTGTCATTGTTCCCCACCGCTCGCGAGGGTTGGTGGGGATTTTTCTATGAGAGGAGGGACCGATGTCCCTTCGTGCGGTGGTGGTCCTCGACTACCAGAACGTCCATCTCACGGCTCACGACGTGTTTGATCACGCGGGCGACAAGCACGACGCACTCATCCATCCCATGCTTTTTGCCCAGACCGTCGCGCGGATTCGGAACCAACGTCAACGAGAGGGGCACCCACTGGCGCACCTCACCGGGGTGCACGTCTTCCGCGGGTTGCCTCACACGGACTATGACTGGGAACAGAGCCGGCGATGCTCGGCCCAAGCGGAGGAGTGGAGAAGGGCTGGGGCTCATGTCACCTTGCGGGACCTGAAGTATCGGTTCCAGCGGCAGTCTGATGGAAGTCCCGCTACGGACGTCAAGGGACACAAGATCCCCACTAGTCCAGGCCGGGAGAAGGGCATCGATGTTCTCGTGGCACTCACCTGCATACGACAAGCGCTCCGCGAGAACGTGGATCTCGTGATCTTGGCATCGCGCGACACGGATCTCGTTCCGGTTCTGGACACGCTTCTAGACATGCGAGCTGAAGACTCCCGAGTTGCCAAGGTCGAAACGACGTCGTGGTTCAACCGGAAGGCCGCTGAAGAGGGCAACTACGCAGGCGGACACCTGCGCACGTCGGATGGGCGTCGGGTGTGGAACACGAACCTGGACCGAGCCGCCTTCGAAGCATCCCGCGACCGACGCGACTACGAGTAACCGTCAGGGATGCGACAGCCCTGATCCTGGGGTGGGCCAGCCACACCAAGCACGCCGGGCAGGCCTGTCGAGCAGATCACACCGACGTCGTGGAGCGAATCTTCGACGTCTACGACGACCACACCTGGCTCTATCCCGGCCACGGTGACGACACTGTGCTCGGTCGCGAGCGCCCCCACCTCGGCGAATGGCGCGCCCGAGGCTGGTGAACGTGCGAAGCGACCCCACGCGGGTCAGTCGGCTGCGGACTCGATGAGGTCGATGATGGCGTCGACGATGACCTCGACCGCCTCGTAGGGGGTCATGTGGCCGACCCCGGACAGCACCCGCAGGTGCGAGGTGGGGATGTGATCACGAAGTGCCTCGGCGTAAGTCACCGGGATGAGCCGGTCGTGGTCACCGCTGATGATGTGCGTCGGCACCCGCACGAAATGCGCCAGCGACTCTGCCTCGTTGTGCTGCGAGATCGCGTAGAAGAACCGTCCGATCGTCGGCATCTTGGTGCGCTTGATCTGGTCGATCGCGTGCGCGACATCCTCCCGCGCGGCGCGGTGTCCGAAGAGCAACCGCCCCTGCACCAGTCGCGGGACGAGCAACCGCGGAGGTATGCCGGGTGCTCGGGACGCGACCGACATGATCAGGGCCTCCAGCGGCACCGGATCGCGCCCCTCGATCGAGGCTGCCGTCGAGGCCAGGACCACCCCGCGCACCCGCTCGGTGAAACTCTCCCCCTGCAGACCGGCATACGCCATCACCGACATGCCGCCCATCGAGTGGCCGACCAAGATGAGCGGGCCGTCCGGAGTCGTCGCGTCGATGACCTCGGCCAGGTCGTCACCGAGAATCCGGACGCTCGGGTCGTGCTCGACTCCCATCGTCGACTTGCCGTGCCCGCGTTGGTCATAGGTGACGATCCGGACGTCGAGCCGGCGCAGCAGCGCGTCGATGACCCGATGCCAACTGCTGTGCTCCATGCACCAACCGTGGGCCAGGACAACCGTCGGGCCCGACACCGGTAGACCGGCGTCGGGGAGATACTCCTGCGCGAAGAGGTTGGCGCCGTAGGACACCGGCACGCGGTAGGCGCGGCCCACCATCTCGCCTCCAACCGTGCTGGTCACGCCGTGGACTCAGTCCTGCCCGTGAAGTCTTCCATCGTGTGGTAAACCCCGATGATGTTGTCGGCGATGAAGTCGCGCACGCCGATCGGCACCAGCCCCTTGAGGACCTCGCTGAGCATGACCGTCTTGGGCAGGATGACGAACGGCACTCCCCCGAGCATGCCCTTCCATGCCTCGTCGACGACGTGATCGGGCTCGAGGATGGGCAGCAGCGGCGCCGACTTGGCGCCCGCGAACATCCCCGTGTTGACGTAGTAGGGACACACCGTGGTCACCATGACGTGGGCGATCCCGGCCTGCTTGAGCTCGAGGCGCACCGAGTCGGACCAGCCGATGACCGCCCACTTGGACGCGGCATACACGGCCATCCGGGGGTTGGGCGTGAAGCCGGCGGCCGACGAGAGGTTGAGCACCCGGCAGTCGGCGCTGTTGGCGATCATGCCGGGAAGGAACTCGCGGGCGACGTACATCGGTGCGAGGGTGTTGACATCGACGGTGAGCTTGGTGTCCTTGATCGAGTCGGACTCCCAGAAGTAGGTGTTTCCGCGCACGACACCCGCGTTGTTGACCAAGACATCGACATGTCCGATGTCGGAGCGCACAGCGTCGGCGCTCACCTTGACATCGTCGAGGTCAGAGACGTCGACGATGAACCCGCTGAGCGCGACCCCGTGTGCAGCGGCCGGATCGGCCAGGTCGGCGAGGGTCTGGTTGAGGCGTTCTTCCTGCAGGTCCCACAGCACCACGTGGGCGGCACCTTCGGCGATCGCCCGCTCGGCGAACAGCCGCCCCATTCCCATGGCTGCTCCGGTGACGAGGACGTTCTTGCCCTGGACCGATTTCACGACCACTCCTTACTGATGGGTAACATCATCCTGGCACGCTGGCGCGGTCTGTGGCGATGCCCGGGCGAGCGCCGTCGGTGTGTCCTTGATCGCCTGGGCAGTCGCCTGGGCGGTCGCCTACGCCGAGGGCGTGGCCTCTGCGGCTTGCGCCCGGGCAGCCAATGCTGCTTCCCGCACCCGAGCGAAGTCGGCGTCGGTGTAGACCCCCTTGACCCCGGAGATCGTGGCGAGCTTCATCCCATGCTTGAGGCCGAGCTGATAGATCTCCTTGACCTTGGGCCACTCGATGCTGCGGCCCACCGTGAAGGTTTCGTAGCGACCCTCCAGGGCCAGCACAACGGTCTCCGCCAGGCAGGCATAGGCCACCCCGGGCGGCAGGCCGATGTCGCGCATGTGGACATCGCCGGGCAGGTCGACCTCGCCCGACTCGATGACCAACACGTCCGGCCGCTTGGCGACGTCTTCTGCGGACATGTCCAGCGGCCGCGCGACATCGGTGATGACGCACCCCGGCTTGACCTTCATGATGTCCAGCACCCGGTTGCCCGCAGCGGAGGTGGCCGTGACGATGAGGTCCATCTCAGCCAACGCCTCCCCCGGATTGCCCGCCACGAAGATCTCGGCACGAGGGTTCTCCTGCTCGATCTCGTGCTTGATCGCTAGCAGCTTGGCCGTCTCCGGGGACACCAGCCAGAGTTCATCGGTCACCAGGGCGAGCAATCGGGCACAGACCGAGCCGATCGCTCCCGTCGCGCCCACGACCATCGCCTTGCCGTGGATGATGCCGTCCGCGCCCAACTCGGCGATCCCCAGCTGGCGCATCGCGTCGTGAGCCGCCCACAGCGCGCCGGACGCGCTGTAGCTGTTACCGGTCGTGACCGGCAGCGGCGCCCGCTTGGCCACCGTGACTCCGGCGTCGCCGACGACCTTCGTGAAGGCGCCCAGGCCCATGACCTGCGCGCCGAGCTTCTTGGCCAGGTCAGCGGCTTCCAAGAGCCGGGAGTAGGTGAACTCAGGACTGTGCCCGAGCATCTCCTTGGGCGTGCCCCCCACCGTGATCAGCCAGCCCTCCGCTTCGGCCCCGGTGGGTGAGGTGATCCCGGTGACGTGGCTGTAAACGAACGGTGGAGCGTAGGCCATGGCCTTCTCGACGACTCCAACCATGCCTGGCACCTTGGTGATGGCTCGCAGCGGTTCGACGTTCTTGAAGTACTGCTGCGACAACGGGTGGATGACGAACGCGAAGCGGCTCTTGCGTTTGTCGCCATTGGGCCGCAGCAACCGGGGGGTGAGCTCGGCGCGCTGGATGAGCTCGAGCAGGTCGTCGGTCGTCAGCTCGCGGTCTTCGGTGTGCAATGCGGCCGCCATCGCCTCGAACATCGCGGTCACGGCCATGAAGTCGAAGGGTTGGGGCGTCGCGTCGATGACGAGATCGACTCCCCGACGGCTGAGTTCGGCCAGCCGCGCCTCGGAGACCGCGTTGGTGATGACGGTCTTGCCGGAGAGGTCCTCGATGCCGAAGCGGATGAGCTCGGAGTAGCTACCAATGATGACGTCGGCGTCGCGGGCCGCGCGGTGGGCCAGGCGATCGCTCATCCAGGCCACTGGGCCGGTGCTGCGGGCCTTGACCAGCTGCGGCGTCATCCGCCAGGCCAGAACGCCCGCCTCGGCCGCCTTTGCGGTGAGCGGGTTGACGGCCAGCGAGGTCGGCACGCCGACTCGCTTGGTGGGGTCGACGAACTCGATGTTGTCGGTGAACTCACGCAGGACCGCGACGGCCCGTTCGTGATGGCTGCCCTCCAGGACTACCGTGCGGGCATTGCTGAAGCAGCCGGGGTATTCCCGCTGCACGTGACGAATGGCCCACTCCTGCAACACATTCGCGAGCACGGCACCGTCGCGAACCGGCACCCTGGCGGTCGTGCGCAGTAGGTCGTGAATGGCGCTCACATCGCCGTGATAGAGCCCTGCAGCGGCCGCCTCACGGATCCCGGTCACCGCGATCGCGTCACACTTGAGCGACCACTGCCAGACCAGCCGCTCAGCTTCCGCGACGTCGCCGCTGGTGCCGATCCGCACCAG
>JAKOZM010000136.1 GCA_029779995.1 Actinomycetes bacterium | reverse complement strand
CGCATCATCGACCGAGACATCCCCGATCAAGGCGTCCACGTGCGTCGGCCCGAGACGCTCCGGCGGTGGATGGCGGCGTATGCCGCGGCCAGCTCGACGTCCGCGAGCTACACGACCCTCCTCGATGCGGCCAGCGCCGGTGAGGCCGACAAGCCGGCCAAGACCACGACGATTGCGTACCGCGACCTGCTGACCCAGATCTGGATCCTCGACCCGGTCCCAGCCTGGCTGCCGCAGGGCAGTGAGCACTCCCGTCTCAAGGTGGCGCCCAAGCACCAGCTCGCTGACCCGGCGTTGGCCGCGCGGCTGCTCAATCACACGCCGGAGACGTTGATCCAACCTCGGGCCGGATCCGCCGAGCTGCTCGGGCAGCTCTTCGAGTCCCTCGCCACCTTGACGGTCAGAGCCGCCGCTCAGGCCAAGGAGTCCTCCGTCGTCCCCCTTGCGCTGCTTGGCTGACAGGCGTTGGTCGGGTCGAATCGATCGGGTTGCGGCGCTGTGGGGCCCGGCTGAGAACTCACGGCCTCGACCCCGGCGTGGGCAGGGCGGCATACCAACGTCCACAGTGACTATCGACTGGGGACTCACTCTCACCCAGGAACTCAGCGCCGCGGTGCTCGAAGAGGGCTAAATCGCCTCCCGCAGGAACTCGTGCCATATGTTGTCGATATGACAACTAGCCCCGCCAATATCCCTTGGCACGATCCGGCCTGGCGGGTTGGCGCTGACAACCCCTTGCAGGCGGGGCTGAGACTTCAGCAGGGTTGGTGGCGTCAGGTGTGCCGCGAAATCCCTGATGCGGGGCGGCTGTACCTGCCGCCCAAGCTGGCGGGACCCCGCAATCCGCTGGTGGTCTCGATGCTGCCGGAGACCACCGTTGGTTTCACGCCCAACCTGATGTGGACTGCGGCCGTCGACGCCTACGAAGTTGCAAGGTCGAAACTCATCTCGGGCGCTGGGATCATCGAGAAGGATCGGTTGGCCCGAAACCTGCTGTCGTCGCAACCCCTGTGCTTCAACCTCTTCGGGTACCTCAGCCAGGTGGATCCGAATGCGCTCCTGCCCTGGGTCCGCGCCTACGCGCCGCGAGCAACGTCCATCTCCCGAATCTGGTTGGAATACGCCCCCACAGCGGAGGACCTGGGTGGCGACCCGCTGGGCGGCTCAGCCTTCGATGCCTTCGTCGAGTACGTGCTGCCAGATGAGTCAAGGGGTTTCATCGGCATCGAAACCAAATACCACGAGAACCTCGCCAAGGGCCTGAACATCCCCCCAGAGGGAAGCCGTACCCGTGAAAAATACGCGAAAGCGACACAGCTCGGCGGAGCCTGGCGGGTGGGCGCCGCGGCAGAACTGGTCTCGCATCGAAAGAACCTGCAGTTCTGGTACAACCAGCTCCTCGCCCAGCGGACCTACGACCGCGTCACGGACGCCGATGGCACGCGGCGTTACGCGGAGTTCACCCAAGTGGTCGTCGCCTGCCGGCAAGATGAGAGCGACAAGGCGGTGGTTCGCGCCGTCGCCGACCAGTTGGCCGAGGGCCACGAAGGAACTCTTCGTTTCTGCGCCATCGATGACGTTCTCGACTCCGTCACGGGTCACGACGACTGGAAGCGCGAGTTCCGGCAACGCTACACAGACTTCACACCCATTCAAGAGCACCTCGCGCCTGGCTCTCCCCTCAGGACGGGGTAGGGGCGGCACTCTGCCGCATACGCAGCCCTGTCCCGGCGAACCCAACCCGTGTAGACGGAATTGTCTACACGACGTACCGTTGGCACATGGCTGACAGCACGACGATACGGATCAGCAGGGAAACGCATGCGCGGGTGACCCGGTTGGCGGCCGAGCGGCACGAAACGATCGATGAGACCGTGCGCAGCGCCATCCGCGCGCTCCGTCAGGATGCGATGGCGCGCGACCTCGCCGCTGGCCTCACTGAAGAAGAGACGGCATGGCTCGATGCTGACGCCGGGTGACGTGGTCGAGCTCGACCTAGGTATTCCGGCTGGCAGCGAGGCGGGATCACGTCGCCCCGCCATCGTGGTGACCGCGGCGCGGGTGCTGAACGGGGGGCCCAACGTCGTGCAGGTCGTGCCCCTGACCCGCACGATCCGCACGAGCGGCGCTGAAGTGGTCATCGATCCCGACGAGGACAACCGGCTGTCAGCGCGGTCGTCGGCGCAGTGCCAGCACGTGCGTTCCGTGGCCACGGCGCGCATTCGTGAGTGCACCGGCAATGTCGGCCCAGTCGCTCTCGGCGAGGTTCGCGAAAC
>JAKOZM010000079.1 GCA_029779995.1 Actinomycetes bacterium | reverse complement strand
CCGAGATCGATCCGCCCTGGGTATGCCGCCTCGAGGAGGGCGAATTGCTCGGCCACCACCAGCGGCGCGTGGTTGGGGAGCATCACCCCGCCGGATCCGACCCGGATCTGTTCGGTCGCCGCCGCAACCATCGCCACGAGCAGCGGTGGGTTGGTCGCCGCGATCGCCGGCATGTTGTGGTGCTCCGCGAGCCAGTAGCGGTGGAATCCGAGCTCGTCAGCCACGCTGGCCAGACCGCGGGTGGCGACGAGAGCGTCTCCCGTGCTCTGGTCGCTTCGGACGGGCACGAGGTCAAGGACTGACAAGGCGGGGGCCAGGGTGCTCACCTCACCTGCAGCAGCAACGTCCCCGGTGCTATTCCGAATGTCACCGCATCCGTCGGGGCAGAGCGGGAGCTCAGATCTGCCCGAAGGTCGTGTCGTATTCGTTGGCCATGCGGACGATCATGCTTCCGTAGTGGAAGTTGTCCCCAGGTGCGGGCGCTGGCGAGCCGTTGACGAGATGGACCGGCGACCCGTCGTTGCGGAGGTTCAAGACCGTGATTCCGACGGCATCGAACCCGCTTTCACTCGCGGCTGAGCGGCGCGGGATCTCGGCGACCTTGTCCAGGACTCGCTGGGTATCGCGCGGTTGATGGTGTCGGGTCACCTCGGGCTCGACTCCCGCCATCGACCGGTTATTGACGACGGGCGACATGAACTCGTCGGCCAGGTTCACCTGGACATACGCGATGGCGAGTGCTTGGCGTGATGCGCCGTGCACGCACAAGTGCGAGGAGTTGAGTTCGTCGTACAGCCTCGGCAGAGATTTCACGTGCGCTGTCATGCAGGCCTTTGCCTCCAGAGCCACCAGCACAGCGCCGACAGGAGCGATGGGCAGCTCGGGGAGGCCCGCAAGAGCGCGAGATTCGTTGTGGTGGAGGTCGAGCCCGTAGCGCTCGGCGAGATTGCTGAACGTCCGGTCTGTCGTTGGCGTTCCCGAGGGCCGCGCAATGACGAGGTCCAGGTCCTTCTTCCGACCCGTCGCGTAGTCGGTCATCGTGTGGTTGACACCCACGACGATCTTGCCCGCGGCAGCGTGCCTACGCATGAGCGACGAGGTCATGAGCAGGTCGAACGCAACGCCCCAACTGCCCACCTTGGAGTGCCGGTCAGATCGCGAGTGGTATTGCCACGTGTTCCCGTATTTGTCGGGGGGACCCGGCTGGGACAGGAATCGACTCAGGATCTCGGGACCGTACACGTTGTCAGGCTAGCCCAACGACCTGACCATCTCCCGCGTGCTCGGTGCTAACCGGCGGCACTGGCCAACTCGATCAGACGACCAGCATCGGCGAACGCATGGACGTCCTCGCGGAAGCCCGGGAATCGCCCGAGGTTCCCCTGGAGGAGTCGATTCCGGAATCCGTTGATCGCGCGATCGCTGAGAGGCGCGGCCGTCGACAACTCGACCACACTTCGCAAGGGCTCGTAGACCTCGTGTCGCGGAAACTCGGAGACATCCACGGCCCAGACCGCACCGCTCGACCCCCATGCGGCTGTCGGCCAACTGCCGACCGGCTGCCAGCGCTGCTGCGCCCAGTCAGTCGTTCCCGGCGTGATGAGCGCAGTCGCGACCCAACGAGCGACGCGCGTCGTCACCGCATTGCCCACGAGCTTCCACCGATGGCCGCGGGCCCGCGGCATACCGTCGAGGACGTTGGTCCACCCACGCGGGAATCCTTGTAGGGCCTCGGCGTCTTCCAACCCAGGCGTCACGAATCGCAGGTGCGGCTCGGCGCCGGGCACCCAAATGGCAGGCGGAGAGGGTATGCCGATCGTGGAGCCACCCTTCAACGTCGGCACGGCATCACGCGCCCACCCCAGCCCGCCCCGACCCTCGGTCCAATAGAACCCGAAGGCCGAGTCCGCAAGGGCGGACTCGTCGCGAGGTCCAGCGTCTTCACCAAAGAGGACCGGGCGCGGGTCTTCCGACTGAGACGCCAGCAGGATGACCCTCCGGCGGCGTTGGGGGACGCCGGTGAAGCGTGAATCCACGACCCGGTAGGCCCACCGGTAACCCAACGCTTCCAATTCGGCGACGAGGTATGCCATGGCCTTACCGCCGTCGAGGGCCAACATGTTGGGAACGTTCTCGATCATGAGCCACGGGAGCCGGCGTCCAGCTAACTGGGAGAGGCGCAGCATCTCAAAGACGTGTGAGACCAATCCCGACTGCTTCCCCGTGATGCCTGCGGTGCGCCCTGCCTGCGACAGGTCGGTGCAGGGGAACCCAGCAGCGAGGACGTCCACTCCCGTGGGCAATGACTTGAGCTCCCGAACATCGGGATGCAGGTCAACGCCCGGGAACCGAGCGGCGAGGACGGCCTTCGCCGGATCCCACCATTCGCACAGGAGCGATGTTTCGACTCCGGCGCCGAGGGCCGAGGTGAAGCCCAACTCGATCCCGCCGATGCCGGCGAAGAGCCCGACCATTTTCAGGGGCGTCGGCATAGGGGTCCTCCTTGTGAGCTTGGTCAGAGGCTAGCCGGGTCTGAATCCAAACTCGAGTCGACACCCGGCGTTGCTTCCTCGAACTCTAGTTCGAACCCCTGACAACCAACATGGCGTCACCGCGCCCCTCCCCTGCCCAACACCGCTGCAGGGTTGCGCTGCTGCCGCCTTCCCGTGCGGCGGCCGTATCGTTCAGGTGTGGAGTCGGTTGAGCAGCGCTTGGTCACGCCGTTCTACCTGGCCATGGTGGGCCTCAACGCCACCGAGCACGCCGGCGATCGGTGGGATGACCTGGTCCGAGTGGGACGGACCGCCACCGTGACGGACGTCAAGCAACTCTTGGCCGGTGGCGCCTGGCGGCCCGTCGTCATGGGAGCCTGGCTCAGCGTCGCCTTCTCCCCCAAGGACCTCGGCCCAGATCTGCTCCTCGCCGTCACTCGCTGCCAAGGGTCATTCACCGCGCCGCCGTTGTCGGTCGCGGCATACCTGGTGTTGGGAGCCGACGCGGGGACGGCCCTGACCAACTACGTCTTCCGGGCGCGCGACGATGAGCGGCTCGGGTCAGCGACCTTCGTC
>JAKOZM010000068.1 GCA_029779995.1 Actinomycetes bacterium | reverse complement strand
TATCGTCGCGGCGCAGTCGATCGGTGAACCCGGTACCCAGTTGACGATGCGTACATTCCACACCGGTGGGGTAGCCGGTGAGGACATCACCCACGGTCTGCCGCGTGTGACCGAGCTGTTCGAGGCACGGACCCCCAAGGGTTTGGCGCCGATCAGCGAGGCCACCGGACGCGTCAGCATCGAAGAGACCGATAAGGCTCGCAAGATCACGGTCACTCCCGACGATGGGTCGGACCCGATCGAGCACGCGGTGTCCAAGAAGGTCAAGCTCGAGGTGGAGGACGGCGAGCACATCGCAGCCGGCCGTAAGCTGACGGCTGGTGTCGAGGATCCCAAGCAGATCCTGCGTATCCTCACCCCGCGTGCGGTGCAGCAGCACCTGGTGGATCAGGTGCAGGCTGTGTACCGGCCGCAGGGTGTGTCGATTCATGACAAGCACATCGAGGTCATCGTTCGCCAGATGCTCAAGCGCGTGACGATCATCGAGCCGGGCAATTCACCGTTCGTCACAGGCGACGTGGTGGAGATGAGTTCGTTCCGTGAGGTCAACCGTTCGGTGGTCATGGAGGGCGGCACCCCCGCCTCCGGGCGTCCCGAGCTGATGGGTATCACCAAGGCATCGCTGGCCACCGAGTCGTGGTTGTCGGCGGCATCCTTCCAGGAGACGACCAGGGTGCTCACGGAGGCCGCGATCCAGGCCAAGAGTGACCCGCTGCTCGGCCTCAAGGAGAACGTGATCCTCGGCAAGCTGATCCCGGCAGGCACCGGTCTCTCGCAGTACCGGAATCTGCAGGTGCAGCCCACCCAGGAGGCACGCGACGCCGTCTACGCGCAGTACCGCGCCTACGACGACTTCTCCTACGGTCACTTCGATGATGTGACTGGAGCCAGCGTGCCGCTGGAGGACAGTTACCTCGGTGACGGCGAATACCGCTAGATAGCAGGAAGTGGCCCCCGGAACACCTCAGGTGATCCGGGGGCCACTTTCGTGTCGGGGGCCGGTGAGCGGTTGGGCGCCGAGCGACCCGTGAGCGGTTGGGCGCTTGTTGCGATCCCACGCGGCGTGTCGCAGCACCTTCTGCCCATTTGCGGCGCTTCGGATTTGAGCGGGGAGTAGCGGCAGCTCGCTGACCGGTGTGGCGTGTCGGTCGGGGTGATGGGGCAGGGGTCCTGCCAGTGTCGGTTTCGACGAAGATCCCTCGACCGGGAGGACCCCTGTGGAAACCGACCCTACTCGAATCTGTCAGCTGCTGGTGGGCCTGCCTGAGGTGCACGTGCTGGGCGTGGAGGC
>JAKOZM010000028.1 GCA_029779995.1 Actinomycetes bacterium | reverse complement strand
GCGGGGCCCCACGCTGGGGATTCCCGCACACAACGTCTGGACATCGATCCACGCCTGGTGAGTTGGCTGCATGCCGATGTCGTGCTGTTGTTCATCGGTCTGCTGATCGGAATGTTGGCCCTTCTGTACGTCGACCATTCGTCTGCCGTGGCACGGCGGCGAGCGTGGTGGGTCGTCGCCTTCGCCCTGCTGCAGGCCAGCATCGGCTACGTCCAGTACTTCACGGGTCTGCCCTGGGTGTTGGTCACCCTGCATCTGCTGGGGGCCTGCCTGGTCTGGGTGGGGGTCTGGCGTCTGCGCTTCAGTCTTACGCAACGAGCCGCGGCGCAAACCGCGGCCCGGTCGGCACAGTAGAAGTCGGCACAGTAGAAGCCGGGCGCACGTCGGACTGCTAGGTGTCTGTCGCGCTCAGCGCCGCCCTGACCGCCCGGGCGAATCGGGCGGGTGCTGCAGCAGCGGTCTCCAGGAACAAACGGGGCTCAGTGGCCTCGAACTCCATGACCAACCACTGATCCCCGTCCGGGATGAAGTCGACTCGGGCGTATAGCAGGGGGTCTTCACAGGTGTGGGCCAGCACCTCGCGCACCGTCTCGCCGACACCGGTGGGTACGTCGACTGCGGCCATTTCGATCGCCTCGGTGCCGACCCGGGTAACAGCGTGTGAGACAGCGCCACCGAGCACGACCACCGACAGTTCCGCAGCCCGCTCCACGACCGAGAGGTATGGCTGGATGAGCGCGACCAACCCGCGAGTGGCCAGCGCTGCGGCTACTGCGGCGGCCTCCTGCGCCGTATCCAAGGGCACCGCCCGAAAGACGCCGTCGCCGATATTCGGCTTCACCACAAATCGGTCCCAACCCGTGGCCGCCAGACTGTGTTCGCAGGACGCTGGGTCGTCACCGGGCTCAAACCACACGGTCGGGATCGTGGGAATTCCCCGCAGCGCGAACTGGCGCAGATAGGTCTTGTCCGTGTTCTTGGCCAGGCATCGCACCGGGTTGGCCAGCGTGGTCACCTCCTCGACCCCCCGCGCCCACTTGAGGAACTCCGGGCGCCGCCCCGAGTAGTCCCACGTGGATCGCACAATGACCAGATCGAAGTCAGCCCAGTCGACTGCCGCGTCATCCCAGACCACGGCCTGCGCTTCCAGGTGGCTCTCGCGCAGCGCTGCCAGCGCCAGCGGGAGATCCGGATCGGGGAGGCTACCCCGATAGGTCACGTAGGCGACGCGTGGAAACATCAGCCCAGTATGAGCGGATCGATGGCCACCAGCAGGAACAGCAGGGCCAAGTACGTGATCGACCAGTGGAACAGGCGCATCGGCTTGGGATCCTCGCCCCTGCGGGTCCGCCGCCGCAACAGCCAGGACTCCCCTACGAACACCAGGCCAAGCAGGAGCGATCCAATCGCGTAGATCCACCCCATGGGGGCCACCGGTACCAGCGCCAGCGAAGCCACCACAGTCGCGATGGCGTACCACAGGATCTGGTCGGCCACCCGCCGGGTGTCTGCGACGACCGGCAGCATGGGCACTCCGGCGCTGTGGTAATCCTCACGGAACCGCAGTGACAACGGCCAGTAGTGGGGAGGGGTCCAAAGGAACACGACGAGGAACAGGATCCAGGGGCTCCAGGAAAGGCTCCCGGTCACCGCTGCCCACCCGATCAGGACGGGGAAACAGCCCGCTGCCCCACCCCAGACGATGTTTTGGGAGGTGCGCCGCTTGAGCACCATCGTGTACCCAACGACATAAAGGAAGATCGCCATGCCGGCCAGGCCGGCGGCCAGCAGGTTCGTGGTCCAGGCGAGCCAGCCGACACTGAGCACACTGAGCAGACTGCCGAAGGCCCATCCCGCTGCTGGCGAGATCTCACCGGTCACCATCGGGCGGGCACTCGTGCGCTTCATGATCGAGTCGATGTCACGGTCGTAGACACTGTTCATCGAATTCGCCCCGGCCGCGGCCAGCGACCCGCCAATCAGGGTGGCTACCAGCGTGGTCAAGGACGGCAGCCCACGGGCGGCGAGCACCATCGCCGGAACGGTCGTCACGAGCAACAACTCGATGATGCGGGGTTTCGTCAGGGCGACATACGCCCGCACCCTGCTGGTCCGAGCCGGCGACTGGGCATCGACACGGGTACTGGCCACCACTGCAGACTACCGTGCAGACCGCGCCGAATCGGCAGCGATCCGGCGCAATTGCTGATGCGCGCTCGCGTGCGTGCCATCCTGACCGCATGCAACCACTGCGTGCGTTCCTGCGTGTCGTGCTCGACCTGCCCGTCCCGACGCTCAACCGGTGGGCCGGGCAGCCGGCGACGATCGACGGCCGGACGCTGGACCCGGCCGTAAACCTGCTGCTGCATCTGGAGAGCCGCATCGGGGCCGGTAAACCCCAGGACGTGCTGGGCCGTCGGGCCGCCATGGCGAAGAACACGTCGCTGGTCATGACCCGCCCGGCAGGCGTCGTCACCGCCGACCACGTGCTTGCAGACCGGATACCGGCCCGCTCCTACCGGGCCGCCCACCTTCGCAAACCAGCCCCGCTGATCATGTATCTGCATGGCGGCGGTTGGGTCGTCGGGGATCTCGACAGCCACGACGGATCCGCCCGGATGCTGGCCCTGCACAGTGGCTGCACCGTCGTCAGCGTCGACTACCGGCTGGCCCCCGAGCATCCGTTCCCGGCCGGACTCGACGATGCGGTCGCAGCCTTCGACCATTTGCACGCCCATCCACAGGAGTTCGGGGCCATCTCGCAGGCGGTGGCGGTAGCTGGTGACAGCGCGGGGGCGAATCTGGCCGCTGCGCTGTGCCTGTCCAGGCAGCCGATCGCGCTGGCGATGATCTACCCCGCCGTGGATCTGCGGATGACTCAGCCCTCCATCGACACGTTCGCGACCGGGTACTTCCTGACCCGCGACGACATGATCTTCTACCGCGACCACTACCTGCCGGACTTGGCCCTGGTCACTGATCCGCGGGTGTCCCCGGCGCTTGCCGAGGACCTGTCGGGAATGCCACCGACGGCCATCTGGACCGCCGGCTTCGACCCCCTGCGCGACGAAGGCCTGGCCTTCGGGCAGCAGCTGGCGGCGGCCGGCGTGCCCGTCACCGCGCACTGCTTCGACGACCAGGTACACGGCTTCTTCGGTATGGGAGTGCTGCCGCGGGGCATGGAAAGGATCGCGAGGGTGAGCCGGGAAACCGGTCGGCTGGTGGCCTCTGCACTGGGTTGACCACACCTGCAGCGTCGCCAATGGTTCAACCGTGTCGAGCCACCGCCGAGCCGATACGCTCACTGGGAGTTCAACGAAAGGAACCAACACGTGACCGTCGAGTGGACTGATCTGGACCGGCAAGCCGTGGACACCGCCCGCGCTCTGGCCATGGATGCGGTGCAGAAGGTCGGCAACGGCCATCCCGGCACCGCGATGAGCCTGGCACCCGCCGCGTATCTGCTCTTCCAGCACTTCATGCGCCATGACCCGAGCGACCCGCGCTGGCTGGGCCGTGACCGCTTCGTCCTGTCCAACGGCCACAGCAGCCTGACCCAATACATCCAGCTGTACTTCAGTGGCTACGGTCTGGAGCTGACCGACCTGGAAGCCTTCCGGACGTGGGGCAGCAAGACCCCTGGGCATCCCGAGTACGGCCACACCATCGGCATCGAGACCACCACGGGTCCACTGGGGCAGGGGTTCGCCACGGCCGTTGGGATGGCGATGGACGGCCGGTACGTTCGCGGTCTGTTCGACCCCACCGCCGAGACCGGGAGCAGCCCGTTCGATCACCGCGTGTGGGTCTTCGCCGGCGACGGCTGCATGGAGGAGGGCATCACCAGCGAGGCCGCGAGCTTGGCAGGGCACCAGGAGCTGGGCAACCTCATCTGCATCTACGACGACAACCACATCTCCATCGAGGGCAACACCGACGTCGCCTTCAGTGAGGACGTTCTCAAGCGGTATGAGGCCTACGGCTGGCACGTGCAGAAGGTCGACTTGGGCCTCGACGGCGACGTCGACGTCATGGCGCTGGCCTCCGCGATGGACAACGCCAAGGCCGAGCACGGGCGGCCCTCCCTGATCTCGCTGCGTACGATCATCGCCTGGCCGGCTCCGACCTTGCAGAACACCGGCAAGTCCCATGGCTCCGCGCTGGGGGCCGACGAGGTCGCCGCCACGAAGACCGCCATGGGCATGGACCCCGCTCAGGACTTCGCGGTCAGCCCGCAGGTGCTCGACCACGTCCGACAGGTCAAGAGCCGGGGCGCCGTGGCGCACTCGGAATGGCAGGCCACCTTCGACGCCTGGCAGCAGGCTCACCCCGACCGGGTGGCACTTCTGGATCGCCTCGTGGCACAGGAGTTGCCCGCCGACCTGGCCGACGCGCTGCCACGTTTCGATCCCAGTAAGCCCATGGCCACGCGAAAGGCCAGTGGCGAGTGCATCAACGCCATCGCCGCCGTGATGCCCGAGTTCTGGGGTGGATCGGCGGACCTGGCCGAGAGCAACCTCACCACGATCGAGGGCGGCGGTTCCTTCCTGCCCGCCACCTCGCAGGCGCCAGGCAAGACACCCTACGGACGGATCCTGCATTTCGGGATCCGCGAGCATGCCATGGGCGCTGCTCTGAACGGCATCGCGGTGGGCGGCCTGACCCGGCCGTTCGGCGGGACCTTCCTGGTCTTCAGCGACTACATGCGAGGGGCCGTGCGGCTGTCCGCGTTGATGCAGGCACCCGTGACCTACGTGTGGACCCATGATTCGATCGGCCTGGGCGAGGACGGTCCCACCCATCAGCCGGTGGAGCACCTCACTGCGCTGCGGGCGATGCCCGGCCTGGACGTCGTGCGTCCTGCTGACGCCAACGAGACTGCCGTCTGCTGGCTGCAGGTCCTGCGCAACCGGCGCCCCGCCGGGCTGGCCCTCACACGGCAGAATGTGCCGACCTTGGACCCGGACCAGGTCCAGGGTGCCGCCAAGGGCGGGTATGTCCTGGCGGAGGCGGACGGCGGCAGCCCGCAGGTGATCCTCATCGCCACCGGCTCCGAAGTGCAGCTCGCGCTCACCGCCCGCGACACGCTGCAGGCCCAAGGTGTGCCGACCCGGGTGGTCTCGATGCCCTGCACAGAATGGTTCGATGCCCAGAGCGCTGACTACCGGGAATCCGTGCTGCCCAAGGCCGTCACCGCTCGCGTCAGTGTCGAGGCGGGCCGGGCGATGCCGTGGTACCAGTACATCGGAACGGCGGGACGCGCGGTGAGTCTGGAGCACTTCGGCGCTTCTGCGGACTACCAACGACTGTACGAGGAGTTCGGCATCACCAGTGACGCGGTTGTCGCGGCGGCGAGGAGCAGTCTGGCTGATGCCTGACACCGCCGCCTCGTCCAATCCGCGGGTGGCCACTGGACTCATGGTTGCCACCTACGTTGTGGGGGCGGCCGGCATCGCCGTGGGCTTTGGCACTGTCACGGCCGAGCCGCCGAGCCTGTCCCTGGCATGCTTGCTCGCCGTCGGCGCGGCCGGGCTGCTCAGCTTCCTGCGGCACTCGATCTTCCACCGCAGCGATGCGGTCCGGATGGGCTGGGATCTGGGCGCACGCAACAACTTCCAGATCGAGGTGGGATTGGCGAATCTGGCATGGGGCCTCACGGGGGTGCTCAGCGTCGTCCTCGGCTGGGGTATCCGCGCGCAGGCCGCGACGTTCCTCACCTTCGGGATCTACCTGCTCGCCGTGGCGGCCATGCAGGCGATCAGTCCCGGCGGCAAGCGGCGCTCCTTGGCACCCATGATTGCCCTCTTCATGTTCGGGTTGATGCTCAGCGTGCTGGGCACGATTGCACTGCAAGGTTCTACGCCCGTCTGACAAGCCGTCGCGGGCGGGAATCGCCTACCGTCGCTCAATAAGGAGGAATCCATGACCGATCCCCTCAAGGCACTGTCGGACCTCGGAGTGTCCATCTGGCTCGATGACCTGGCCCGGACCCGCCTCACCAGCGGCGGCCTGGTTCGGCTCACCGAGCAGGACCACGTGGTGGGCGTCACCACCAACCCATCGATCTTCAGCAAGGCGATCTCCGCCGGGGCTGACGCCTATGCGACTCAGGCCGCCAGTCTGGCTGCCGGCCAGGCGGACGCCGACTTCGCTGTCCGGGAGATGACCACCCAGGACGTCCGGGACGCGTGCGACGTGCTCTCAGAGATTGCGGCGGCTACCGACGGGGTCGACGGCCGGGTCTCCATCGAGGTCGATCCACGCCTGGCCCGGCAGACCGGCCCCACGATCGAGCAGGCCCGAGCCCTGTGGCAGATGGTCGACCGACCCAATCTGCTGGTCAAGATCCCTGCTACCGCCGAGGGCCTCCCGGCGATCACGCAGGCCCTGTCCGAGGGGATCAGTGTCAACGTCACCCTCATCTTCAGCGTCAGCCGCTACCGCGAGGTGATCGACGCATGGGCCACCGGCCTGGAGAAGCGCCTCGCGGCCGGGCAGGACGTGCGTTCGGTGCATTCGGTGGCCTCCTTCTTCGTCAGCCGCGTGGACAGCGCCGTGGACGCCGCCCTCGAGAAGATCGGCAGAGATGAGGCGCTGGCGCTGCGCGCCAAAGCGGGGCTGGCCAACGCCCGGTTGGCGTGGGCGGCCTACCAGGAGTTCCGCGCCACCGATCGGTGGGCTGCCCTGGAAGCGGCCGGCGCCTTCCCGCAGCGCCCGCTATGGGCATCCACCAGCACCAAGGATCCAGCGCTACCCGATGACCTCTACGTGGTGGGGCTGGCCGGGCCGGGCTGCGTGAACACCATGCCGGAGCCGACGCTGCGCGCCGTGGCCGATCACGGCCACGTCCGCGGCGACACCCTCGATGGTCAGGCCGAGGCAAGTCTCCAGTTGTTCGATGATCTGGCGGCGGCCGGTGTCGATCTGGACGCGGTGTTCGTGCAACTGGAGGACGAGGGCGTGGACAAGTTCGAGCAGGCGTGGCTGGAACTTCTGGGCACAGTCAACGAGGCGCTGAGCGCGGATCGAGGTAGCTCATGAGACAAGCGGAGTTCACCAGCACCAACCCGCTGCGCAGCCCGCTGGATAGGCGCCTGCCGAGGGTCGCCGGTCCGTGTTGCCTGGTGATCTTCGGGGTGACTGGAGACCTCGCACGGCGCAAACTGATGCCTGCGGTCTATGACTTGGCCAATCGGGGCCTGTTGCCACCATCGTTCGCGCTAGTGGGCTTCGCCCGCCGGGACTACAGCGATCAGGACTTCGCCCAACAGGTCCACGACTCGGTCCGCGAGCATGCCCGCACCGAGTTCCGCGAGGACGTCTGGAATCAACTCCAGCAGGGTTTCCGGTTCGTGGCCGGCGACTTCACCGACGACGCTGCCTTCGACGCGTTGGCCGCGACCGTGGCGGATCTGGCCAACGACCAGGGCACAGGCGGGAACACCGCCTTCTACCTGTCCATCCCGCCCGGGATGTTCCCGCTGGTTGTGCAGCAACTGAAGCGCTCCGGGCTGGCGTCCGAGGAGCGGGGCGGGTGGCGCCGGGTGGTCGTGGAGAAACCGTTCGGCCATGACCTGGAGAGCGCCCAGGAACTCAACCACACTCTGGGAGAGGTTTTCCCCAGCGGCTCGATCTTCCGCATTGACCACTATCTGGGCAAAGAGACGGTGCAGAACCTGCTGGCACTGCGCTTCGCCAACACGCTGTTCGAGCCGATCTGGAACCGCGGGTACATCGACCATGTGCAAATCACGATGGCTGAGGACATCGGCATCGGCAGTCGCGCCGGGTACTACGACGGGATCGGCGCCGCCCGCGATGTCATTCAGAACCACCTGTTGCAGTTGATGGCCCTGACAGCCATGGAGGAGCCGGTGTCCTTCTCGGCGGAGAACGTCCGCCAGGAGAAGGAGAAGGTGTTGGCCTCGGTGGTGCTGCCTGAGGACTTGGGCGCCTACACAGCACGTGGTCAGTACGGCATCGGTTGGCAGGGCGGGGAGAAGGTCGTGGGCTACATGCAGGAGGCGAACATCCCCCCGACGTCGACCACCGAGACCTATGCGGCGATCACGTTGAACGTTGACACCCGGCGCTGGGCCGGGGTGCCGTTCTATCTGCGCACGGGCAAACGGCTGGGCAGGCGGGTGTCGGAGATCGCGATCGTGTTCAAGCAGGCCCCACATCTGCCGTTCGCCACGACCGACACTGAGGAACTGGGTTCGAACACACTGGTCGTGCGGGTGCAGCCCGACGAGGGGATCACCATGAAGTTCGGCTCGAAGGTGCCCGGCACGCAGATGGAAGTGCGCGACGTGACGATGGACTTCATGTACGGAGATTCCTTCACCGAGTCCAGCCCGGAGGCCTACGAACGGCTCATCCTGGATGTGCTGCTGGGTGATCCCCCGCTGTTCCCCCGCCACGAGGAGGTGGAGATGTCCTGGCGCATCCTGGACCCGATCCTGGACCATTGGGCTGCGAACGGTAAACCTGACACCTACGACCCCGGCACCTGGGGCCCGGCCAGCGCCGACGAGATGCTCGCCCGCGACGGTCGCGTCTGGCGACGGCCATGACCACGCGACTGGAGAACACCAGCGCCGACGAGATCGTACGCACCATCAACGCGGAGCGGCACAAGATCGGGGCGACATCCACTGGGATGGTGCTCACGTTGATCATCGTCACCGATGAGGAGAACCAATCCGACACCACTCGGGCTGCTGCGCATTCGGCCATGGAACACCCATGCCGCATCATTACCATGATCCCGCGGCCGGGGCGCGTAGCGCCGGCACTGGATGCCAACATCGACGTCGGGGACACGATGGGCCCCGGCGAGACGGTGCGTCTGAGGCTGCGCGGTGAGCTGGCCGATCACGGCGCCTCGGTGGCCCTGCCCCTACTGCTGCCCGACACCCCCGTGGTGGTCTGGTGGCCGACCAATGGCCCAGATGTCCCATCGGCGGACCCGTTCGGCCGCATGGCGCAGCGCCGGATCACCGATGCCGCCGCCGCTCGGCATCCGATGCAGGCCTTGATCGCCCGCCGCAAAGGTTATGTGGCCGGCGACACTGATCTGGCCTGGACCCGGACCACGCCATGGCGGTCCATGCTCGCGGCAGCGCTGGACCTGCCGTACGCACCGATCGAACGAGCCGAGGTCAGTGCCCAGGGAGCCAATCCCTCTGCAGCACTCCTGCAGGCGTGGCTTCGCAACTGTCTCGACGTCCCCGTGGACCTGCATCGCAGCCGGGGGCCTGGCATCACGAGTGTGGTCCTGCACACCACCGGCGGCCCGATCGAATTGACCCGGCCCGACGGCCGGACGGGACGACTGGCCCGACCTGGCATCACCACCCACGATGTGCCGCTGTCACGCCGTGATGTCCGGGATTTGATCGGAGAGGAGCTGAGCCGACTGGATCCCGATGACACCTATGCGGAGGCGCTGGCGGCCCTTGAGGTGCCGACGGCTCGCAAGCGCGGCAGCAAATCGGCGGCGGCCGCTCCCGCATGACGAGCATTCAAGTGGGGGTGTACCCCAACGCGCAAGCGGTGGCCGACGCGGTGGCCAACCGCATGGCTGGCAGCATTCTGCGGGCTTTGACCACAGAGTCGGTGGCGCATATCTGCATAACAGGCGGCCGCGGCGGCCATGGTGCACTGGCTGCCCTGGCGCCCGACCCCGGCATCGACTGGTCACGGGTGCACGTGTGGTGGTCCGACGAACGCTTCGTTCCCAGCGGCGATGAGTTGCGTAACGACGTGATGGCCCAGGCCGCGCTGCTCGATGTGGTGGACCTGCCGGTAGCCAACCTTCATCGGATGCCGGCCGCCGATCAATTCGAAGACATCGCAGAAGCAGCTGATGCATACGCGGCCGAGATGGCTGCGTTCGGCACCCTGGGTCCACAGTTCTGCGTGTCAATCCTGGGAATGGGTGAGGACGGTCACGTGGCGTCGCTGTTCCCCGAGCACCCGGGTCTTCGGGAGACGCGCCTGGCATTTCCGGTCACCGACTCCCCCAAACCGCCACCCCGGCGAATCTCCATGTCGCTTCCTGCCATCAACAACGCGAACGAGGTCATCCTGATCGCCGCAGGCGCCGGGAAGGCCGACGCTGTCGCCATGTTGATCAACGATCCCGGTCCCTTGGTGGTACCGGCCGCAGGCGTTCACGGCATGGACACCACACTCCTGGCCGTGGACATCGCCGCCGCTCGCCATCTTCCGGCTGGGCTGCTGCGCTACCCCTGAACTGGGTTGCCTACGTCGTTGGGGTCTGCTGAATGCGAGTAGGTGGGGCAGCGGGGATTGCGGCAGTACCGCTCGCGCACACCGGCCGCGGTGGCGGGTCACAGCCACGCCGCCCGT
>JAKOZM010000023.1 GCA_029779995.1 Actinomycetes bacterium | reverse complement strand
TGCCTGCCCTCGACGATGCCGAGGCGTTGATCGTGCACCGGGGGCAGAGTTGTTTTGTTGTCCTCAATCTCTACCCGTACAACCCAGGCCACATGCTGATCTGCCCCTATCGGCACATCCCTGACTACACGCAGTTGACGGCTGCGGAGATGGTCGAGTTCGGGTCCTTCACACAGGGCGCGATGCGCACGATGCGGGCTGTCGCTGGGCCGCAGGGGTTCAATATCGGGATGAACCAGGGCTCGATCGGTGGCGCCGGGATCGCGGGGCATCTGCATCAACACGTGGTACCGCGCTGGGGTGGGGACACCAACTTCATCACGGTCGTCGGGGGGACGAAGACCATGCCCAGCCTGCTGGAGGAGACCCGGGACCTGGTGGCGCAGGCCTGGGATCCCGCGTAGGGGTCCGCCCGGGCGGGAGGCGGGTCGGGCCTGGCGAACGATTGGGCGGTTGTTGTTGCGACACGCCGTGGGAAATCGCATCTTGTGCCCAGTTGCTGCGGAGGGCGGCGAGCCGGGGCTGAGGATGCCAGCAATTGGGCGGTTGTTGTTGCGACACGCCGTGGGAAATCGCACCTTGTGCCCAGTTGCGGCGGGGGGCGGCCCTGGGGGTCAGGAATTCGGGGTTGTTTCCCTGACGGCCGAAGGCGGTCGCCCTAGACACGCCCTACCAGCAGCGATCCCACCTCGGGGACAGGATCAATCCGCGCTGCCGCAGTGTCACCGGGCGCCAACGCGCCGCGCAGCCCCGGGGTGAGGATCTGCGCCAGGGACTGGATCTGTACGGGCTGGGTCTGCCAGGTGTGCACGGCCAGAGCCGGACCCAGGGTCAAACCGTCCCTGCCCGCGGTGACGAACACCAGATCCGGGTCGTCGCCGGGCAGGACGGTGCAGGAGGCAGGCGACTCTCGCTGCGGAAGGTGCCCACCGAGCCAATCGACCCCCGCCCGGCTGCCGACATCAACAGTCACCGCAACGGCGAACTCGCCGCCGAACACCGCTTCGAGAACCTCACCACCAGACTCGTCGATCAGCACGTTGGTCTCTGCCTCGACGGCCTCGACGAAGTCCACCCGTGGCGGCTCCACCGCACCGTCGGGGAACCACTGTTCGCCGGAGACGACATCGAGCACTCCGATCACCGACTCGTCATCGGCGAGCAGCGGCAGGGTGATTGGATGCACGTCCTCCTCCAGCACGCGGGTCGCGATCGCTGCCACGTCACTGGCGTCGAGCGCGGCTGGACCCAAATCCGTCACGGCAACGTATCGCGCCTTCCCCATCTCGGCCAGCAGTTCCCAGTAGTCCAGATACGTGGCGTCCATGCCCAACCGGGCGTTCACGACATGGATACCGGCGTCGGCGGCCGCCACGATGTTGTGGGCTGCCGCGGGGGGCAGGTCGGGTCGCATATGGACCGCGACCGCCCCCAACTCCCGCAGAGCGCGGGTGAGCCAGCGGGTGGTGGCCTCCTCCAAGCCGAAGACGAGGACCAGGCAGGGCGCGGCGGAAACGGAAAGGGGCACGGGCTGACTAATAGCATGAAGTGACGCCGCCATGCATCGAAGGGATCCAGCGCATGCTCAATCAGACCAACGCGCGATCAGTTCTTGCCAAGGTGGTGGAACCCGTCGCCAAGGGCCTGCTCAAGATCGGGCTGTCCCCTGATGCGGTCACGTTCATCGGCACCGTGGGGGTCAGCGCCGCTGCCCTGTTCTTCTTCCCCGACGGCCGGTTCGTCCCGGGAATCCTCATCATGGTGCTCTTCGTGTTCAGCGACATGCTCGACGGCACCATGGCCCGGCTGCAGGGCCGGACCGGGGTGTGGGGCGCGTTCCTGGACTCCACGCTGGATCGCATCGCCGACGGAGCCATTTTCGGCGCGGTCCTGATCTGGGCGGTGCGCTCGCAAAGTGCGTATGTGCAGGGCGCGGCACTGATCTGTCTGGTCGGCGGATTTGTCATCTCCTACGCCCGCGCCCGGGCAGAGAGTGTGGGCCTGGACTGCAAGGTGGGCATCGCTGAACGGACCGAGCGCCTGCTGATCGTGCTCCTTGCGGCCTTTGTTTACGGTTTAGGGGTGCCCTACCTGCTCCCCGCCGCTCTCTACGTCCTCGCCGCGCTGGTCCTGATCACGGTGTATCAGCGCCTGGCTCATGTCTACCGGCAGGCGCAGGCCGCATGATGAACTTCCAGGATGAAGCGGCCTACTGGGCGTACACCACCGGCTGGCGCATCGTGCGGGCAATGCCCGAGCGCGCCGCCTACAGCCTGTTCTTCGGTTTCGGGGATGTGCTCTGGCGGCAACGGGGCAAGGGTGTCCAACAACTGGAGAAGAACCTGCGCCGCGTCGTTCCTGACGCCAGCGAGTCCGAATTGCGCGACCTGTCGCGGGAGGGCATGCGGTCCTACATGAGGTACTGGTGCGACGCGTTCCGGTTGCCCTCCTGGAGCCCCGAGAAGATCACCCACCGGCACCGCGCGATCAACGACCATCTGCTGGCGGCCGCTCTCGACGACGGCAAAGGAGTGGTCTTCGCGGTGCCCCATGCCGGTAACTACGACCTCACCGGAGCGTGGGCCAGCATCCACTTCGCGCAGGTGATCGCCGTCGCCGAGCGGCTCAAACCGGAGCGGTTGTACGAGGAGTTCCTGGACTACCGTCGCAGCGTCGGCATGAAGATCCTGCCGCACGCGGGGACCAACGTCTTCGAGCAGTGCGTCGATCTGGTCAAGGACAACGGACTGCTCGCGCTGCTGGCCGATCGGGATCTGTCCCGGCATGGCGTCGAGGTCGACTTCTTCGGGGAGCGGGCGAAGATGCCGATAGGCCCGGCAGCGATCGCAATGCTCACCGGCGCCCCGATGCTGGCCACCAGCCTGTATTACACCGAGGAGCGCGCACACGTGCATGTGTTCCCGCAGGTGGAACGGCCCAGCGGTGACTGGACAGCCGGGGATCGCTGGGATCCGGAGTTCGTCGAGGTCGCCAGCGCGTTCACGCAGCGGATGGCCGACCGACTGGCCGAGGGTATCCTCATGCACCCCGAGGACTGGCACATGCTGCAGCCCGTCTTCCTCTCGGATCTCGATCCTCGGCGGGTCTGATGAAGGTCGGGATCGTCTGCCCGTACGACTGGACCTCACCAGGTGGTGTGAAGGCCCACGTCCACGATCAGGCCGTGACGTTACAACGGTTCGGGCATGAGGTCAGTGTGCTGGCGCCGGTCGACGACGATGACTATCCGCTCGAGGATTTCGTGGTCGACGGTGGGCAGCCGGTCAGTGTGCCGTACAACGGCTCGGTGGCAAAGGTGAACTTCGGTCCGGTCTCGGCGGCCCGGGTGCGCCGTTGGATCAAGGAGGGCGATTTCGACGTCCTGCACGTCCATGAGCCCGCGTCACCCACGCTGAGTGTGCTTGCGTGCTGGGCGGCCCGCGGTCCGATCGTGGCGACCTACCACTCCTCGCAGACCCGGTCGCGGGCCCTCTCGGCGGCCTACTACCTCATGCAGACCGCGATGGAGAAGATCAGCGCCCGGATCGCTGTGAGTGAAGCAGCCCGGCAGACCCTGGTGAAATTCCTCGGCGGGGACGCGGTATTGATCCCCAACGGCGTGATGTGTGCGCCGTTCGAACAGGCCGAGCCACTGCCCGGGTACCCGCGCACCGACCCCACCGTGTTCTTCATCGGCCGCATCGACGAGCCCCGTAAAGGGTTGCCAATCCTGCTGGCCGCGTTACCGGGCATCACCGCCACGTATCCCGGTGTGCAGATTCTCGTCGCGGGTCCCGGGGATCAGGGGGAGGCTTTGGCCGATCTGCCCGAGCAGTTCCGCTCCCACGTCCGCTTCCTCGGTCTCGTCAGTGACCAGGAGAAGGCCAGCGCTTTCGCCAGCGCCGACCTGTATGTGGCACCCAACACCGGTGGTGAGAGCTTCGGGATCGTCCTTTTGGAGTCGATGGCAGCGGGCACCCCGGTGGTGGCCAGCGACCTGGAGGCATTCGCCAGGGTGCTCGATGACGGCCGCTGTGGTGTGTTGTTCCGCAGCGAGGACGCCGGCTCGCTGGCGACGGCGGTGACCACGCTGCTTGGTGATCACACTCGGCGCCAGCAGTTGACGGTGACCGGCCACGCCCGCGCCAGGCAGTTTGACTGGGACGTCGTCGCCCGCGAGATCGAGCAGGTGTATGAGAGTGTCACGACCACCGGTGAGCGGGTGGAGAACGACATGCGGGGGCAACTCGTGGGCCGGTTGGCGCGACCACGCGATGAGGTGTGATGGACGCCCTGACTCTCACCCTGCTGTTCGTCCTGATCGTGCTGGTCGTGTTGTACCTCTCGCAGACCGCTGCCCGGCTCGATCGGCTGCACCACCGGGTCGACACGTCGCGCTCGGCGTTGCAGACCCAGTTCCTGGACCGCGCGAACGAGGTGCTCGCGCTTGCCAGTTCCGGGCGTCTTGACCCCGCCACCGCGTTGGTCCTGGCCGATGCCGCCGATGCTGCGCTGGCCCGCGGCCGCGATTCGGGTGCGGCCTTCGACCCGGCACGTTGTGCTGCGGAGAGCGCCTTGACCAGGGCTGTGGATGTCGCCTTCGGCGACCGCGCGACGGTGGACGACCTGCTGGACCAGTCCGGTGGTGAGGCCACCGTGACGGATCTGGCCTCGTCCATCCAGAAGGCGGCCTGGTCCCGGCGATTCCACAATGACGCGGTCCGCAGTTGTCTGGCTGTGCGCCGGCAACGGCTCGTGCGACTGTTCCGTCTGGCCGGTTCGGCCCCACTGCCGCGCACCGTGGAACTGGACGACGAGGTGCCTGCCGCACTCCGCAGTAGGTGAAGTCGCCGACCCGCTCTACCATGGAGAGCAGGACCCACACCGGGCAGTGCCGATACCCCTGCCACCGGATAGGGCGACGACGTACCCAGACGTGAAAGGAACTCACATGACTGACCCCACACACGTGACCGGTTCCGCGCGAGTCAAGCGCGGTATGGCCGAGATGCTCAAGGGCGGGGTGATCATGGATGTGGTGACCGCCGAGCAGGCGAAGATCGCCGAGGATGCGGGCGCGGTGGCCGTCATGGCGCTCGAGCGGGTGCCCGCGGACATCCGGGCGCAGGGTGGCGTGGCACGGATGAGCGACCCAGACCTCATCGACGCGATCATCGACACCGTGTCCATTCCGGTCATGGCGAAGACCCGGATCGGGCATTTCGTCGAGGCCCAGATCCTGCAGTCGCTGGGTGTCGACTACGTCGACGAGTCCGAGGTGCTGACCCCGGCCGACTACTCCCACCACATCGACAAGTGGGCCTTCACGGTCCCCTTCGTGTGCGGTGCCACGAACCTGGGCGAGGCGCTGCGGCGGATCACCGAGGGTGCGGCCATGATCCGCAGCAAGGGGGAGGCGGGCACTGGTGACGTATCGAACGCCACTACCCACATGCGCACGATCCGTGATCAAATGACCCGACTCACCAGCCTGCCCGAGGACGAGCTCTACGTGGCAGCCAAGGAGTTGCAGGCGCCCTACGATCTGGTGGCCGAGGTGGCCCGCGCCGGCAGGCTGCCCGTGGTCCTGTTCACCGCAGGAGGTATCGCCACCCCGGCAGATGCGGCGATGATGATGCAACTCGGTGCTGACGGCGTCTTCGTGGGCAGCGGGATCTTCAAGTCGGGCAACCCCGCCGAGCGGGCGTCGGCCATCGTGGCGGCGACCACTCACTACGACGACCCTGACATCCTGGCCAAGGTGTCCCGCGGTCTCGGGGAGGCCATGGTCGGGATCAATGTCGAAGAGATCCCGGCGCCGCACCGCCTCGCTGACCGCGGGTGGTGAGGCCCCGGGTCGGGGTTCTGGCATTGCAGGGGGATTTCCGCGAACATCTGCGGATGGTTGCGGCGTGCGGTGCTGAGCCGGTGAAGGTGCGTACTGCCGAAGACCTTGATGGCGTCGCCGGTCTGGTCGTGCCAGGTGGCGAGTCGACGACGATCGGCATGCTCATCCGGCGCAATGCGATGGAGGACGTGCTGCGGGAGCGGCTCGCGGCGGGTCTGCCGGTCCTGGGCACCTGCGCTGGCATGATCCTGCTCGCCGATGAGGTGCTCGATGGCCGGCCCGACCAGGTGAGCCTGGGCGCGATCGACATGACGGTGCGCCGCAACGCGTTCGGGCGTCAAGTCGACTCCTTCGAGGCTGCCGTCGAGGTGCCGGCACTACCAGGGCCACCTGTACCGGCGGTGTTCATCCGCGCACCGTGGGTGGAACGCGTGGGCCCGGCGGTGGACGTTCTCGCGACGGTTGAGGTCGACGATGGCACCGATAGGATCGTGGCCGTACGGCACGCAAATGCCGTGGCGACCTCGTTCCACCCCGAGGTGACCGATGACCAGCGGTTCCATCGATTGCTGGTGAACATGGTTTTGGAGGATGTATGAGCGGCCATTCCAAGTGGGCGACGACCAAGCACAAGAAGGCGGTCATAGACGCCAAACGCGGCAAGCTGTTCGCGAAACTCATCAAGAACATCGAGGTGGCGTGCAGGACCGGTGGTGCCGATCCTGATGGAAACCCCACGCTGTACGACGCGATTCAGAAGGCGCGCAAGAACTCCGTGCCGATGGACAACATCGATCGGGCCATCAAACGTGGTTCGGGCGCCGAGTCCGGGGGTTCGGACTGGGAAACCATCATGTATGAGGGCTACGGGCCCAACGGCGTGGCAGTCCTGGTCGAGTGTCTGACCGACAACCGCAACCGCGCCGCCGGGGAGGTGCGGGTCGCGATGAGCCGCAATGGCGCCTCCATGGCCGACCCGGGGTCCGTGTCCTATCTGTTCGCGCGCAAGGGCGTGGTGCTGGTGCCCGCGGCGGACCTCAGCGAGGACGACGTCCTGCTGGCAGTACTGGACGCCGGGGCGGAGGAGGTCAACGACCTCGAAGGGACCTTCGAAGTCGTCAGTGAGCCCGGCGATCTGGTGGCGGTCCGTACCGCGCTGCAGGAGGCGGGACTCGACTACGACTCCGCCGAGGTGCAGTTCGTGCCCAGCGTGACTGTGCCGCTGGACGCCCAAGGTGCTGAACGGATCTTCCGGCTGCTCGATGCCCTGGAGGACAGCGACGACGTGCAGAACGTATACGCCAATTTCGACGTGTCCGACGAGGTCATGGCGCAGGTGGACGCCTAACTCCGGCGACCACCATCGCGCACGCCCGGTTTGAAACAACATCGCGCGTCGGCTGGGGGGCGGGGATAGCGTTGGGTATTCGCACCCTAGGAGGACTCGTGGCCGACATCCCGGAGAGCAAGGACGCCGTCAAGAGCACGGTTTCGTCGACGGTTCCGGAAGGTCAAGCACAGTCTGAGCCGGCTCCGAGCCCCAAGCAGCCACCGGCCAAGCCGACCAAGAAGGCGCCAGCACCGAAGAAGTCAACGAAGTCTGCTCAGCCGAAGGCCGAGAAGACCCCGGCCCCGGCGCCGGCCGCTGACCCTGCGGTCAAGAAGGTGGCACGCAAGCCCGCTGTGAAGAAGGCGTCGGCGAAAACGGCCACAGCGACAGCAAAGAAGCCCGCTGCTGCGAAGAGGACGCCGAAGGCGGCTGCGGCAGACAAGCCGGCCCCCAAGACATCGCCGGGCGCCCCGCCTGCCGAACCCGCCAGCACGCCCCGCAAGAAGTCGACCAAACAGCCGGAGCCGCTGCGCGGTAAGGACACAGTCACCGAGGCCCGGCGGCTGTCCGGGTGGGACTTCGCGACGTGGCGGATGGCAACCGATGACCCGGTGATGCGCTCGACCATCATCGGTCTGCTCGTGCTCGAGAAGAGTCCCGACTGGGACCGGCTGAAGCAGCGCTATGAACGCGCCACCCGGCTGGCCCCGGTCCTGCGATCGGTCGTGGTGGAAGGGCCGATCGGGATCCAGTCCCCACGCATCGTCGTCGACCCGAACTTCGACCTGTCCTACCACATGCGCCGCTTCAGCATGCCGAAGGGATCGACCTGGTCCGACGTGCTCGCTGACGCCCGCCGGCAGAGCATGACGGATTTCGACAAGGAACGCCCCCTGTGGCGGGTGACCCTGCTGGAGGGCCTGCCCGGCGGCAAGGCAGCGCTGATCCTGAAGCTCCACCATGCGATCGCCGACGGCCAAGGGGCCGTGCAGTTGGGTATGGCCCTGTTCGATTTCACCCCCGAGGGGATGGATCTGGGTCCCATGCCGGCAGCACCCGAGCCGGCGGTGCTGGACACGACCGGGTTCCTGCAGGCCGTGGTACGCAACAATCTCGGTTGGGTCGCCCGGACCGCTGAGGATGCCGTGAAGGGCATCGGGCCGTTGGCGATCGCCGCGATCAAGAATCCGACCGAGCTGATCGGCCGGGTGAAGGGCACCACAGAGTCGGTGATGCGGTTCACGAAGGTCCCACTGGGTCCGTTGTCGCCGATCATGCAGCAGCGCAGCATCAACTACCACTTCGACACCATCGACATGGACTTCGCGCAGTTCCGCAAGGCCGCCAAAGCGCGCGAGCGCACGGTCAACGACCTCTTCCTGGCTGCGATCAGCCTAGGAATGCATCGCTACCACGAGAAGATGGGCAGGCCGGTCGACGAGTTGCGTATGAACATGCCGATCTCCTTGCGGTCCTCCGGTGACGAGACCAACGCGGTCACGATTGCCCGCTTCGAGATTCCCGTGAGTAATGCCATTGACGACGTCCTGGAGGCGGCAGCCGAGACGGTGCGCAGTTGGCGTGCCGAGCCCGCGTTGAAACTCGCGGACAGTCTGGCCGAGTTGACCCGGTTCCTGCCGCCCGAGTTGGTGTCCGCGGCGGCGCAGACCTCCGAC
>JAKOZM010000022.1 GCA_029779995.1 Actinomycetes bacterium | reverse complement strand
CCTCGCCCTCGCTCGCCGACCACTCGTCGGGGGTCTGTATCGACATATCCTCGCTCTTCCTCAATTGCCGTAGAGGGTCAACACCACACGCCCGATGCCCAGATCGAACAGCGAGATGACCGCGGCCATGACGACCACGAACACCAGAACCACCCAGGTGTAGGTGAGCAGTTCCTTACGCGTCGGCCAGATCACCTTGCGAAGCTCAGCGATCACCTGCCGGATGAACAGGGCGAAACGGGAGAAGATCCCCTTGCGCGCGGGTTTCCCCGCATCCCTTTTGGGCGTGGGCGATCCCGCATCGTCAGCCGTGGTGGGCTCGCTCACAAACGCATTCCTTTCCTCGCCTTGCAGGGCCGGAGGGACTCGAACCCCCAACCACCGGTTTTGGAGACCGGGACTCTACCAATTGAGCTACGACCCTTCGATGACCTCTGATGCGAATCCCTGATGGCATACGACCAGAAGCGGGCAGGCTTCCGCACGCCGGCATCGGTCACCACACATCACCTTACGCGACCCCCGCCCTGTGGTCGATACCGGCTCCCGAGTTCGGCACCATAGAGACATGGCTCTTACCAGGATCTCCCGCCGAATCGGTAGCATCACAGAATCAGCGACCTTGGCCGTCGACGCCAAGGCCAAAGCACTCAAGGCGGCCGGTCGTCCGGTGATCGGATTTGGGGCCGGTGAACCGGACTTTCCCACCCCCGACTACATCGTCGAGGCAGCGCTGGCCGCATGCGCCGACCCCGCCATGCACCGCTACACACCGGCAGGCGGCTTGCCTGCACTGAAAGAAGCCATCGCCGCGAAGACGCAGCGGGATTCGGACTACACGGTCAGTGCAAGCCAGGTTTTGGTCACCAACGGCGGCAAGCAGGCGCTGTACAACGCCTTCGCCACCTTGCTCGATCCCGGCGACGAGGCGCTGCTGCCGGCCCCCTATTGGACGACCTACCCGGAGTCGATCCGGCTCGCCGGCGGGGTGCCCGTCGTGGTCCCCACCAATGAGGACACGGGCTACAAGGCCTCAGTCGCCCAGCTGGACGACGCCTGGACGCCAAACACCAAGGTGCTGGTGTTCGTCTCCCCCTCCAACCCGACCGGTGCGGTGTACACCCCCGATGAGGTGCGTGAGATCGGGCAATGGGCGGCCGACAAGGGGATCTGGGTCATCACTGACGAGATCTATGAGCATCTCGTGTACGGCGATGCCCTGTTCACGTCGATGCCCGTACAGGTACCCGAACTTGCCGACCGCTGCGTCGTGGTCAACGGTGTGGCCAAGACCTACGCGATGACCGGCTGGCGGGTGGGCTGGATGATCGGGCCGCCTGATGTCGTCAAGGCGGCCACCAACCTGCAGTCCCATGCGACGTCAAACGTGGCAAACGTGTCGCAGCGGGCGGCGCTGGCGGCGGTCACCGGGGACCTCTCGGCGGTGGAGCGGATGCGGGAGGCGTTCGACCGACGGCGGGTGACCATCGTCGACATGCTCAACGCCATCCCCGGCGTCACCTGCCCCACTCCGGAGGGGGCGTTCTACGTCTACCCGAGCGTGCGCGGGGTGCTTGGTCGCGAGATCCGGGGGCAGGTGCCGCAGACGTCGGGCGACCTGGCCGGCATCATCCTGGACGAGGCTGAGGTGGCGGTCGTGCCAGGCGAGGCCTTCGGCACTGACGGCTACCTGCGGCTGTCCTATGCCCTCGGTGACGAGGACCTGATCGAAGGTGTCCGGCGGATTCAGGAGTTGCTCGCGTAGTCCGGGAGTTATGCCCATGGTCGGGCGCGGTGTCTGGGCCGATGTCATGTCAACTACGGCACCACCGTGGACATCGCCGGCCCGATCCTGGGTGGCAGGCGCCACGAAGTGCTCACGGCGGTCGTACACCTGCGCTACGACTCCACTTTCCCCACAAAATACCCTGTGGACACTATCCCTATTCGAACATGTGTGCTATGCTCGACATGTGATCGACAGTGTGGCTCCCCCGGAACCGGACCTGGCCGGCCTGCTGGCCCACTTTGAGGGGTTGGACGACCAGGACATCACCGACGCGTTGCAGGCCCGGGTGCGTGCCCGTAGGCGCGCCGAGGCTGAGGATGCGGCGTTCATGCGGGTGCTGCACGCCCGGATCATCGATGCCAACCGCGGCTTCGTGAACGGGGCGACCGCGGAGATCGGGCTGATGCTGGGGATCTCGGGCAGGTCGGCGGAATACCTGGTCGAGACCGGCTACGAGCTCACCGCCCGCAGCCTGGTCTGG
>JAKOZM010000015.1 GCA_029779995.1 Actinomycetes bacterium | reverse complement strand
CGGAGAACCGCAGCCCAGAGCGCCACTGGGAACACCAGCCTGCCCACCCGCCGATCACGCCCCACCAACGACCCGATCAGCAAGCCGACCTCAACGATCACGAGCTACTCGCGGATCCGGGTCAGACGCCGTCGGTCTGAGCCATTGGGCCAGCTGGGATCTCGCCGCATCGCTCAGCGAGCCGAGCGCTGCGTAAGCGGGTTCACGCAGTGCGACGGCTTGGGGGAGAAGAGCACCGAACACGTGGCTGCCATCATCACGGCTCACGCCCTGGATCGGTGGTGAGGCCGAGCCCTCGCCCGTCATCTCGGGGTTCACATCAGCCATCTGATTGACTTCGTTCCCGTTCCACCGACTGCGGAAACGTGTCGGGCGCATCTGACCGGAACAACTCGTGCGACCAGAACTGTGTGATGAGGACGCCCTCCCCCGTGTTCGTGATGTTGTGCGCCCACCCGACCGGCATGTCGATGGCGCAGGGAGCATGGCCGTGCACCGCAAACTCCACGACATCGTCATGGAACAGGCGGCGGAGGGCGATCGTCGCGCTTCCCTGGACGACTGCGAACCTCTCGATCTTGGTGAGGTGGAAGTGCTCCCCGCGGGTGACGCCGGGCATCGTTGTCGAAACGCTTGACTGTCCCTCGCCACCACGGCTCCGCACCGTCTCGACGAATGTTCCACGCGCGTCGGTGTTGGGCCTCAGCGGTATGGGATAGCGATGCGGAAACAGGGCTGTTCGGTACGTGTTGAAGAGCTCGACCCGGAACGCCGTGGACAGGTCGGGGAACTCGCCTGTTCTGTAGCTTGCTTCGAACTCGAGAAGCAGGTCCAAGACCTCCTGAACCCTTACCTCGGCCCCGCTGGGGTCGAGTTGCTCTTGGCCCGTGGTCAATCCGTCGATCAGGACCTGCGCGGCGCCCTGCGCGTGCAGCAGCTCGACTGGGCGGTCGGACACCTGCGGTGTCTCTCCTGCCGCAACGGCATGGACGAACGTGGCGACAAAGCTGTTGTAGCGAGGCCGACCGTGTTCGCCGAAGATGTTGGGCAGCCGCACGTCGACCACCGTGCTGCCGCTGCTCTCGAGATCGCGAAGAACCTCGGCCGCCCGCTCCTTGCCCGTGCCGTAAGCGGTGCCGTTGCCGGACTGGATCGAGTTGGCGTAGACGACGCGGACGGGGCGGCCGGTTTCACGCACGGCAGCCGCGACGTCCTCGGCGAGGCGAACGTTGTCGTCCACGACCTCGTCGTCGTCACCGCGGTTCACACCTGCAATATGGATGACGGCTTCAGTCTCGGCGGCGAGCGCGCGCAGGTCGGGCCATGACTCCCGCGTCACGATGGCAACCTCATGCTCGGCCTGTGCGTGAAGCCGGAGTCGCGTGTGCCAGCCGAGGAAGCCCGACCCGCCGGTGATCAAGACCCTCATCGCGGGACTCCCGAGACCATCGCCTGGATCTCCGGGAGGGTGAGCAGGAGTTGCTCGGTCTCCTCGACCGTCAGCTGACGTGTCGTGGTCGAGTCGTATTCGTTGGACGCGGCCACGCCACTCTCACCGTGCTCGACGTAGATGCCGTAATCGAGTGCGCGGGCATCCAGGGGAACCCTGAAGTAGTCCCCCTGGTCCGTGGACTGGATGACCTCCTCGCGGGTCAGCAGGGTCTCGAACATCTTCTCGCCGTGCCGCATGCCGATCGTGCGGACGTCAGGCTCTCCGTACCCCAAGACTCGCGACACGGCGCGCGCGAGGGTATCGACCGTGCTGGCAGGGGCCTTCTTCACGAAGAGGTCCCCTGGGGCGGCGTGGAGGAAGGCGTGTTCGACGAGGTCTACCGACTCCTGGAGGGACATCAGGTAACGAGTCATCGACGGCTCCGTCACGGTGAGCGGCTTCCCCTCTCGAAGCAGGCGCACGAACAGCGGGATGACGGACCCTCGTGAGTACATGACGTTGCCGTACCGGGTGATCGAGACCGTGGTCCGCGAGTCGGGGTTGTTGCGGGCGAAGGCCTGCGCCGTCTTCTCCATGAGGGCCTTGGACATGCCCATGGCATTGACCGGGTAGACGGCCTTGTCGGTGCTCAGGCAGACGACCGAGCGGACAGCTTGGCGGTGGGAAGCCTCGATGACGTTCTTGCTCCCCATGATGTTGGTCTTGACGGCCTGGTCCGGGAAGAACTCACACGAGGGCACTTGCTTGAGCGCGGCGGCGTGGAAGACGAAGTCGGCGCCGATCACCGCGCTTTCGACGCTCTCGTAGTCACGGACGTCACCGACGAAGAACCGCACGCGGGAGTCGCCAAGGCGCTGGCGCATGTCGTCCTGCTTGGCCTCGTCGCGGCTGAGGATGTTGATCCGCGCGACGCCTCGGGACAGCAAGTGCCGGGTCATCGTCGACCCAAACGACCCTGTGCCTCCGGTGATCGTGACTGCCGCGCCTGAAAAGCCACTCATGGTCGTCCGTCCTTCTGTGCGTTCATCAGCATTGTCTCAAGTCGGCGTGCGCCGACCTCTGGAGTGAAGTGCTTCTCGTAGCAGGTCCGGGCTGCTGAACCCATAGAGGCAAGCTGCCCGCTAGGTGCGGTCGTCAACCGTGAGATCGCCGCGATGATGGCCGCTGCGTCTCCAGGCGCGGCGGTGGCACCGGCACCCGTAGCCTGGATCAGATCGGCGGCATCCCCCGCGCCGTGAACAAGCACTGGTCGGCCAGCCCTGAGGGAAACCTGCATCTTGCTCGGCATGGTGACGCGGAGCAACGCAGTGTCCTTGAGGGACACGACCAAGACGTCGGCCGCGGCCAGGTACTCAGCGACTGACGACTGGTCCACGGCGGGAAGTACGTGAACGTTGGGGATCCTCGCTGCACGGCGCTCGAGCTCTATTCGTTCGATCCCGTCCCCCATGAGGGCAAGGGTGGCTTCCGGGACCTTCTCGAATGCGTCGACCAGCCCGTCGAGGCCCTGCAGTCCGCCGAGGTTGCCCGCGTACAGGAAGAGCCGGCCTTGCTCAGGCAGCCGCAGCATTGAGCGGGCCACCATGGCAGGGGCGGTTTCGTCCGGCATCCAGTTCGGCGTCCACTCAATCTTCTCGCCTGGCACGCCACGGTCCGTTAGCATTCGCGTCATCCCGGGCGAGATGACTCCGATCCTGGCCGCCCGCCGGTACGAGGCGTTGACGTACGTCGTAAGCCCTTTCTGTGTGAGTCGTGCTGCGGCTCCGTCAACCATGTCGCTGCCACTGACGGAGTCCGGCCAGAGGTCTTGGATCAGCAGGCATGTGGGCGCACGCCGGCCTGGGCGCGCCAGCTGGGCTGGCAGTGCTGCCGTGGCGGGCGATGAGTAGATGAGCCAGACGTCGGGTCTGGGAATCCTGTTCGCCGACATCGTTGTCGCGCTCATGGCGTGGCTGAGGTAGGTCGCCATTCGTCTCACGGGGTTCGCGTCATGGCTGGGGTACACGGGCGATCGGTGCACAGTGACGTTGGGCAGGATCCTCTCTCGCGTGTATAGCCGCTGTTTCCATCCGTCCTGGATGACCCCGCTGGGGTAGTTGGGAAACGCGGTGAGGACGTCAACCTCATGCCCGAGTTGGGCCAAACCAGTCGCAATGTTCCACGGAACGACTGCGCCGTTCTCCGGGGGGAACCACTGGGAGACGAAGGCAACCCTCATCGCGCAGGAACGCCCTTCACCACAGTGTTGTCAGCCACGTCCTTGACGACCAGCGCGCTTCCTCCGACGAATGAGTCGTGGCCGATGGCGAGGTTCTGGAGCACCGCCGAATGGGTCCCCAGCGTCGAGGCCTCGCCAACCGTGACCCCACCGGACACAGCGACCAGCGGATTGACGGTGACGTAGTCGAGAAGGGATGTGTCGTGTCCGATGGTGCTGTTGAGGTTCACGTGTACGTGACGACCCAGCCGGATGTTCGTAGTCAGTCGGGCGCCGGCGCAGAGGATCGTTCCGGGCCCGAAGTCGACATCTGCTCCATTGGACGCGTGCGGATGAACCAGCACGGGCGCCGCCCAACCTGCGGCCTCGAAACGACGGTCGAGCAAGCGGCGCACTGCGCCGCTCCCTATGCCCAAGGCGTACTGCCGTGCCGGCCCAGCCAGCGCGTCCGCCACCGTGCCGAGGTGTGGCAGGCCAAGGCGGGCGATTCGTTCGATGTCTTCGGATGACGGGTCGTCGTCCACGAATCCCACAAGGTCGAAGGTCGGCGCCTGCACATTGATCGCGGAGATCACGTCTGCCACCTCACGGCCGAAGCCGCCGCAACCAACGATCACCAGCTCATGCATGGGTGTCTCCCTCGGTCAAGTCGGATACTCGAGGATCTCCAATGAACTCGGTCATGGTGGCCGTGCCTTCGCCGGAGACGCCCCGTCGCCTGACGACCGCCATGACAGTGTCCCGAATGATTCGCAGGTCGAGTCGGATCGAGTGCGTGTCGACATACTCGACGTCGAGGGCGAGCCGCCGTTCCCACGTGGTGGCATTGCGACCGTTGACCTGCGCCAGGCCGGTCAGCCCGGGCCGAACCTCGTGGCGACGTGCCTGCTCCGGGGAGTACCGATCCAGGTACCGCAAGAGCAACGGGCGGGGGCCGACCAGGGACATCTGGCCACGCACGACGTGAACGAGGGCCGGGAGCTCGTCGAGGCTCGTGGACCTGAGGAAGGACCCGAACGTCGTGAGTCGTTCCTCGTCGGTGACCAACCCGCGGCCCGGATCGGGGTCGACCATCGTGCGGAACTTCATCATCGTGAACGGCTCGCCGTGCAGACCCGGCCGTTGCTGTCGAAACAGCGCGGGGCTGCCCAGGCGCCACCTGACCGCGAGGGCGACCACCGCTTGGACCGGCAGGCTCAGGACGAGGGCGGGGACCCCGAGGACGAGGTCCAGCGCACGTTTGGGGTCAGCCACGACCCGACCGCCCGACCAGGCGTGAGCTGACAGAGTGGCGTAAGGCGGCAATGACTCGTCCCACCTCGTCATCGGTCAGGCCAGAGCCACTCGGCAGCGTCACGCCGCGCGCGAAGAGGTGCTCGCTCGCGCCGCTGCGGAACATCCGCCGCGACGCGTGGACCGGCTGCAGGTGCATGGGCTTCCACAGGTGCCGCGCCTCGATGTTCTCCGACGAGAGCTCGGCGACAACGTCATCGGGTGACACCCCGGACGGCAGCGTGATGCAGGTCAGCCAGTGATTGTCGTCAGAGTCGTCGAGCCCGGCAGTTCGGCCCATCACGCCCACACCGGGCAGGTCCGGGAGCTCGGCGGCATACCGGTTCCTGATCTCGCGGCGGCGCGCGATCATGGCGTCCAGCCGGGAGAGCTGGGCGACGCCCAGGGCGGCGAGCAGGTTGGAGAGCCGGTAGTTGTAGCCGATCTCGCTGTGCTCGTACCACGGCGCCGCGTCGCGGGCCTGCGTGGAGAGGTGGCGCGCCCGGGCCAACAGGTCGAGGTCATCGCTGAGCAGCATCCCGCCGCCCGACGTGGTGAGGATCTTGTTGCCGTTGAACGACAGGGCGGCTGCACGCCCGAAGGAGCCGGCCGCCTGGCCGTCGCGGCGAGCTCCGAGGGCCTCCGCGGCGTCCTCCACGAGCGGGATGCCGCGCTCCCGCAAGGCGGGGACGATGGCCTCGTGGTCGGCGACGCGGCCGAACAGGTCGACGGTCATCACAGCGCAGACATCGCCTCCCTCGGCGCGCACGGTGTCGACTGCCTCGATGAGAAGGTCGGGATCAACGTTTCCGTCGTGTGGGTCGGAGTCGACGAAGACCGGCTCCGCGCCGGTGTAGACCACGGCGTTGGCGGACGCCGCGAACGTCATCGACGGGACGAGCACCACACGACCGGGACGAGCGCCCACGTCGAGCAGGGCAAGGTGCAGCGCAGCCGTGCCCGAGGAGAGGGCGAGCGCGCCGGCGACCCCTACCCGCTCGGCCACCTCTGCCTCGAACTGGTCAACCATCGGGCCGAGCGGGGCGACCCAGCCGGAGCGGAGCGCGGCAAGGACGAGCTCCTCCTCGAGAGCGGTGATGTCCGGCTTCGAAAGGTGAATGCGCTCGGTCATGAGGCGATGCCCGAGAGGTTGCTGCCCCCACGCCGGAGCATCCAGTCGCGGATGTCGACGTCGTCACCAGGTGCGGACGCGTGGACCTCGCTGGCGCCCAGAGCCGGTACGTGCACCTGCGAGATGAGGGGGTGGGACGAGCGCAGGATCTCCTCGCCGGGGGTGAAGAGCTCTTCGGTGAGCTTCTCCCCGGGGCGTAGACCGGTGTAGACGATGTCGATGTCGGTGCGCCCGGACAGGTCGATCATCGTCTTGGCGACGTCGACGATCTTCACGGGAGACCCCATGTCGAGCACCATGACCTCGCCACCGGTGCCGACCGCCCCGGCCTGCAGCACGAGCTGGCAGGCCTCGGGGATGAGCATGAAGTAGCGCTCCACGTCAGGGTCGGTCACCGTCACGGGACCACCCTTGCGGATCTGTTCCATGAACGAGAGCACGACAGACCCACGGGACCCGAGAACATTGCCGAAGCGCACGCTGACGTAGCGACCCGGGCACTCCTCGTTGAACCCGGCGGTCAGGCGCTCGGCGACCCGCTTCGACCAGCCGAGCACGCAGGTCGGGCGCGCCGCCTTGTCGGTGGAGATGTTGACGAAGGTTGCGACGCCCACGGCGCGCGCCGCCTCAAGGACGTTGAGCGTGCCGACGACGTTGGTCTTGAAGGCTTCCCCGGGGTGCCGTTCGAGCATCGTGAGGTGTTTGAGCGCGGCTGCGTGGAAGACGACCTCGGGCTGGGCGCGCTCGAAGACCCTGCGCAGGCTCTCGGGGTCGCGGATGTCGCACAGGGCCAGGTCATCGGAGTCGAGCAGGGCCTGGCCATCGATCGACAGCTGGGTGCCGTGCAGCCCACTCTCGTCGCGGTCGAGCATCACCAGGGTCGCCGGGCTGAACCGGCTGATCTGGCGGCACAGCTCAGAGCCGATCGACCCGCCGGCCCCGGTGACGAGCACTCGCTTGCCCGTGAGCTGGTCGGTGATCGCCCGCATGTCGAGGTCGACCGGCTGGCGGCCCAGGAGGTCTGCGACGTCGAGGGAGCGCAGGTCGGATGCCGTCGGGCGGCCGCCGAACAGCTCACTGACCGGGGGGAGGACGAGCACCTCGAGACCCGCTTCGCGCGCCCGGGCTGACAGGTCCCGCACCGTGTCGGCCGATGCGCTGGGCACGGCGATGACGAGGGTGGTTGCGCTGTAGCGGGCTGCGACCTCGGCAAGGTCCTCTCGGGTTCCTCGCACCTTGACGCCGTGGAAGCGCAGCCGGCTCTTGCCCCGGTCGTCGTCGAGGAGCGCGACCGGCGCAAGGCCGTTCTCGGGGTCGCGGATCAGGCTCTGGACCAGGACGCGCCCGCCCGAGCCGGCGCCGAAGACGATGGCCCGGCGGGCAGCGTCGGTGTGCACGGCACGTTGCGTGCGCCGCGATCGGATGATGAAGCGGGAGGCGAACATCCCGGTCACCGCGAGGGCCAGGGCCGTCAGGGGCACGCTGCGAGGCAGGTCGACGACGCCGACGACGAGCACGAGCACGCCGAGGACGATGCCCGCGACGACGGCCGCCCTGGACAGGTCGCTGGTCTCCTCGAACGACCCCAGCTCGTGACCCACCGCATATGGTCCGAAGGCCCAGCCGACGAGGAGGTGAACGAGGACGG
>JAKOZM010000576.1 GCA_029779995.1 Actinomycetes bacterium | reverse complement strand
GCCAGTGTGGAACTCATACTTACGACGGTACCTGGCTCACATTCTTGCCCCCGCCACTGATCAGGAGGACTAAGGTGTGTGCGTGGACAAGCGCGAGATGTTGAAACAGCAGATCTTGGACAAGGCCGTCGTTCACGGCAAGGTGACGTTGTCCAGCGGTAAACAGGCCGATTACTACATTGATCTGCGCCGGATCACTCTTGACCACGAAGCGGCACCGCTGGTCGGTTCGATCATGCGCGAACTGACCGCCGACCTGCACTTCGACGCCGTGGGCGGTTTGACCCTTGGCGCCGACCCGGTGGCCACCGCGATGATGCACGCTCATGGCCGTCCGATGAATGCGTTCGTGGTGCGCAAGAAGGGCAAGGCGCATGGCCTGCAGCGTCGTATCGAGGGCCCCAACGTCGACGGTAAGCGCGTGCTGGCGGTGGAGGACACCTCAACGACCGGCGGAAGTGTGCTGACCGCAGTGGAGGCGTTGCGGGCCGCCGGTGCCCACGTGGAAGCCGTCGCCGTCATCGTCGACCGGGGCGCGGGTGACGCAGTGCGGGCGGCAGGGCTGGACTACCGCGCGGCCTATACGCTGCGCGATCTGGGACTGTGACGGATCTGCAGGTCGCGTTACTTCCGCCGCTGCCGGGGGAACAGTGGTCGTGGGGGGAGTGCGCGGCCGAACTGGCCGCCTACGGCTATCCCGTGCGAATCGTGGAGGAACACCCCGATGATTCCGGCGGTGAGCTGGACCTGGCCGGCATGTACGTCGCTCACTGTGCTCTCGAACTGGCCCAGGACCCGGGCCGACCACCGGTCGTGTTGGTCGTCTACGGCGGGGCGGGGCGGATGTTGGCGGCCATCGGCTTCTCGCAGCGCGCCTCCCGCCGGCGCGTCCTCGGATACGTCTTCGTCGACGCTGAACTGCCAAAGGCCGGCGTGGCCGACTGGCCGGATGCCCCGGTCACGTACATCGGCGCCCGCGAAGCGGTGGTGGCGAGTTTGCGTGGCTGGGATGTGCTGCCCGGCGATGACGTGGCGGCAGAACTGCGCAGTGTGGCAGCCGTGAGCATCTGAGGTCGCGCACTCACAGCGCCGCGAGAAGCATCCGCTCTATCTCGGGATCCATGCCGGTCACTGCAGCGCTGGATGTCGGCACCCAATCCAGGCCCTCCTCCAGCAGCCACGACCACGTGTCGGCAATCGTCTGCTCCAGTGGGCGAGCGACGAAGCCGAACTCAACCGCGGCCCGGCCGTCGACGGCGAACGCTGCGGCGTTGTCCGGGTCGGGCGGTAGCCACAGTGGGAGACCGCGCCAGGGTTGCACGCCCG
Source organism: Actinomycetes bacterium (assembly GCA_029779995.1). The sequence goes on along the minus strand of JAKOZM010000576.1, from coordinate 1,442 downwards.
CAGCCATCACCGCCTGATCCGCGACGAAGACCGGCCTGCCACCGGTCACGGCAGCAACCCCACTGGCCACATCGCCCCATGTGTAGGCGCCAACCGGCGTGACCACGTCGTACGCCCCGGGCCGGCCGGTCTCCGCGCACAACAACATGAACTCCGCGAGGTCGCGGACGTCCACATACTGGAAGTCGCGCCCGGGCTCGCCGCCCACCACGAATTCGCCATTACTCGCTCGCCGCAGATAGTCAGGAAGGCGGCCCAGATCCTCATGGGGGCCGAGGATCACGCCTGGTCGCAGCACGAGTGTGTTGATATGTCCGTAGATCGTCTCCACTGCTCGTTCGATGCCGGCCTTGAGCCGGCCGTACTTGGCCAGATCCGAGCTGGGCCCCTCGGTGATCCCCGTTTCGTAGGTTGGCGAGGAGGCTTCCACGGGCCACGCCGGCCAGTCCTTGTGGGCCGTCACAGTGCTGACCACGGCGTAACTGGGGGCGACGTCGTGCAGGATCCGGGCACTCATGAGGGCGTGTGACGGCGCGTGGCAGGCCGGATCGATGATGATGTCGGCCCCACCCCGGTCGTCGACCAATTTGGCCAGCGCCCGCAGATCTGCGATCATGGTCCGGTCCCCCCGGACTGCCAGCGCCCCACGTGGCGGGGGCCCGCTCTTGCCGCGGTTGAACACGACGACGTCGTAGCCACGCCTGGCAGCCGCATCGCAGATCGCTCGGCCCACATAGCGAGTTCCCCCCAGCACCACCAGACGCATCTACTCGCCCCTGCCCTGCGCGGCCTTGCGCAACACGGACCGAGGAGCCAGACGGGCGACGTGGGCCAGCGCCTGATAACGGAGGCTGGGCACACTGAGCACTCTGCCCCGGTCGCAGTCCTTGATGCCCTGGCGCGCAACCTCCCCCGCGTTCAGCCAGATCCAGTCCGGCCCCCCGACATCCATGGCTGCGCGCTCATGGAACTCCGTTCGGGTGAAGCCCGGGCACAACGCGGTGACATGAACGTCGGTGGGCGTCTGCGCCGCCAGACTCTCACTGAATACCGTCACCCACGCCTTGGCCGCCGAATAGGTGCCGAAAGGGACCCAGCCGGCCACGCTGCTCACGTTGAGGATGCGGCCCCGGCCGCGAGCGACCATACCCGGCAAGGCGCTGTGTGTAAGGCGCATGGGAGCGGTGACCAGCACATCGAGCATCCTCTGCTCGTCGGCCACGTCGCTGTCGACGAACGCTTGGTTGAGGCCGTACCCGGCGTTGTTCACCAGCCAGTCGACGTCGCGAGCGGCATCCTCCACGCCGTCGCGCTGTGCGGCGTCGGACAGGTCGGCTGGCAGGACCTCACAGTCGCCGAGGTCGGAGGCGATCGCTTCCAGCCGCTGGGCGTCACGCGCCACCAGGATCAGGCGATGGCCGCGCCGGGACAACTCGTTCGCG
>JAKOZM010000566.1 GCA_029779995.1 Actinomycetes bacterium | reverse complement strand
CGGTGTTGTAGAACATCTGGTCGGGGAGGGCGACGATGCCTTCGAGCCAGTCGTTCTCCAGGATCCAGCGTCGGATCTCCGACTCGCCGGAGCCAGCCTGGCCGGAGAAGAGCGGTGAGCCGGACAACACGATCCCCACCCTGGAGCCAGTCGGCTTCATCTTGCTGAGCATGTGCTGCAGGAAGAGGAACGAGCCGTCCGAGACACGGGGAAGGCCGGCGCCGAAGCGGCCGTTGAAGCCTTGCTTCTCGTTCTCAGTCTTGATCGGCGCGGCATACGCCTTCCAGTCGACGCCGTAGGGGGGGTTGGCGAGGATGACGTCGAACTTCTCGGTGCGGAAGGCGTCCTGCGTGAGGGTGTTGCCGCGGCGGAACTGGTCTGGGTCAGCGTTGGCGATCTGCATCATCAGGTCGGACTGGGCGATGGCCCAGGTCTCGTCGTTGAGCTCCTGGCCGAAGACGCTGACGATGGCAGCGGGGTTGAGCTCCTTGAGGTGGGCCATCGCTGTCATGAGCATGCCGCCGGTCCCGGCCGCCGGGTCATAGACAGTGCGGACGGGCCTCGGGTTGCTCGTCAGGTCGGTCGCGGTCTGGCCTGAGATGAGCAGGTTGACCATGAGGCGGATGACTTCGCGTGGGGTGTAGTGCTCACCGGCGGTCTCGTTGCTCATTTCGGAGAACTTCCGCAGCAGCTCCTCGAAGATGTAGCCCATCGCCTCGTTGCTCACGCTGGTCGGGCGCAGGTCGAGGTCCGCGAAGTCCGCGAGCACCGCATACAGGATGCCCGCGCGGTCCATCCGCTCGATCTTGCCGAGGAACGCGTAGGCGTCGATGACCTCCGCCGCCTCCTTGGACAGACAGCTGATGTATCGCGCGAGGTTGTCGGCGAGGTGCTTGTCGTCGTGCAGGAGGGTCGCGAACGTGAGCGGCGAGATGTTGTAGAACCGGCGGCCGGCGGCCTTCTTGAGCAGTGCGTCCTGGCCGGGGCCGATCTGGGACATGCCCTTGGCCTTGGCGAGGACCGCGGCCTTGGTGGGTGCGAGGACCGCGTCCATGCGGCGCAGCACGAGGAGGGGGAGCATGACCGAGCCGTATTCGTGCTGCTTGAAAGTGCCGCGGAGCTTGTCGGCGACCTTCCAGACGAACGCAACCTTGTCATCGAAGCCCTGCGGTGCCATGCCCTGCCTCTCCTGCCAGCCAATGCCCCGCCCAACCTACCCCCGCAGGGGATGGTCACCCAGCAGCCGCCTGCTCGTGGATGTGGCTCTCGACTGGTGCACCCTCTCCACGGTCACGGTCGCGTTGGTGCAGCAGGCCCCTGGTGGTGGTACCGGTGCTGCTCGGCAGCCTGAGTAACGAGTGCGTCACTGGTCCGTCTCGACCCAGTCAACCGATTCGACGAATGGGCTCGGACGTTTCAGCGAGCGCGTCTCGATTGCGGCATGTACTGTTTGGAGTATTAGCTCCAGACGAGGGGGGAAGAATGCCGGTCCTCATACCAGAACGCACTATCGACTCAACCTTTGCGTTCGAGATACTTTCGGCAGCGCCAACGGCACTCCTGTGGTCTCCTGCCCAGAATCAAGGCGCAGGACGGACTCTCCGAACGCCAGACCACGAACTTCGGGGGGCGCGGCGCAAGTTGGTCTTCGAGTGCAAGACCATTTACACGCCTAGCCAGGCTCCGACGACCTGGGTAGTCAGGATCCCAACCGACCAACTCGATGATTACATTGCACAGGGTCTACCCAACCTGGTCTACGTGCTTCCAGCCCTGCCTCATACCCCGGCGTCTCCCTGGCTACGTACAGGATGCACGGATCCTGAACCAGATACTCTTGCCTGCTCGGCGTGCGCAAACCCCACCCTTTCTTCTGGTGGTCCGGTATATTGGCGGCGATGGGCCGGACGGTATCGTCCAGTGAGCACAGCGCCCGCACATCAACGGCTTCTACCGTGGTTCAACCATTGGGCATGGTGTGTTACGGCCCGATCGCTGCGCAGCTATTTGTGGAGGAACGGAGCCCCTCGACAGATTGTGGACCATCCTGCTCAGGACAATCAACTACAGGCGATCCCCGGTGCGACGCGACTTTGCCATCTGCTTGCCGTAGTCCAATGTGACAACGATAATCCACCTGATGGCCCGACTGGCCACGGCTCCCCCACCGGCCCAGCAGACCGGTTCCCGGACGATGCTGACGGTCGCGCTCGACCACTAGGCGACGACGAGGCGGAACTTTTGAACTCGATGTCCACCGAATCCCTTGAGGGGCTCGTGCCCGGTGAGAACGAAACGCGACTGGTAGTGGCGTACTGAGCCGAGGTCTGGCCAGAGGCGTTCTCTCAGGCTCTTAGGTGCGGACCCAGGCTGTTCGGCGGGACGTACTTCGTCGTCGGGCACCCGGCACGAACGCTGACCTGCCTCGGCCTCACCGGCCGGTATCGAGAACGCTTTCAAAGCCCACCACCCCAGGGGGCTCGTACATGTGTCGAAGTAGTGGCATGCGCAGCCCTACTGCGATTGACTGGTCTTGTGACCAAAGCCGTTTCTTCCTCCGCAAGGAGGGCTTGGGCTCGAGCCGCTGCCGATCAGGCTACCCGCCTCGCGAAAGACGCTGCCGTTCTCCTCGAGCGAGGCTCTCACGGAAGCGCCTACGCGCTCGCCACTTTCGCTCTGGAAGAAGGAGGGAAGGCCCTGATCTGCTTGGATCCTGAAGCCTTCCTCGGTGACGGGGTGACTGAGGCCGAGGTGCTGGCCCGGCTCCGACGACATGAGATAAAGTTGGAAGCTGCTTTTAGTCCGTTTGCCTTGGCTGCACGGTTGTACGCGCTCAGCTCGCGTCTTTTCGGTCGCGGGATCGTCGATTTATCAGCCTTCAACGACTGGGCAAAGCGGCAGCACAAGGATCGGCTAGCGGCGATGTATGTTAACTTCACAGTTGGAGGAGGCATTGAGTCGCCCATTCGGTTCCCCGCCGATGAGTCCAGATTTGCCGTGGAGATGGCGACGATCCTGTGCGGCCAGTTCGTGCCAGCCTTAATCGATGCGGTGTATCCGCCGCAACCTCCCGAGGATGATCCGGCCGCTTGGCGGAGGTCAGCGCGCCAGATCAGGAGGGATGGCTGACTCGCCGTGGGCCCTGCGAGTTCGCCGGGATGACAGAACGTCGGTGGCAAAGCGGAGGCCTTCAACCCTGCGATTGTGGGCGAGAAGTAGTTGCCGTGGGTTCAGGTTCCGTGGGTTCAGCTCGTCAGGCGGAGACGACGGGGGCGGTGAGCGGGCCGTCGCCAGCGTTG
>JAKOZM010000563.1 GCA_029779995.1 Actinomycetes bacterium | reverse complement strand
CAGCAACACGACATGGGTTGCATACCCGTCGCCGTGGTCGAGGCAGGGCAGGCCCGGCACCAGTTCGGCGGGAGTCGAGGCGGCTAGACTGGATGTGTCATTCAGACGGTTACGGCCCCCATCGTCGCTTCGGTGGGGGCTTCGTCGTGTCGGCCGGCTCACGCGGCACCACCGTCGCGCGACTGCGTGCCGTGGTGTCGTGTGCGTTCCGGGACTGGGACAACAGCGCCGGTCGGGGTGATGGTGCCGACCGTGGGCACGACCGTGAACATGCCCAACGCCTCGTCGAGGTTGACGCGGATGAGCTTTGGGCCGTAGCGGTAACCCGTCAGGTGTCCGCGGGTGATGGCCCTGCGGATGGTCCAGATGCTGACGCCGCACGCGTCGGCGGCAACCTGCGTCGGGACGAGCTGGGAATGGGAAGGTGTGGGCGAATGCGCCATGTGGGTACTCCCTGGGCAACACGAAGTGGCCCGGGGCTGCCCGAGTGGTCGTGCTCCGATTTCCCTGTCGGAGTCGTCAGGGCGCGTCGTAGATGGTGCTTACGCGCGCTGACGTGAGATTACACCCGTGAGGTCCTGCAGCGATATCGACGACCTATCGGCGTCGTGGAACCAGTCGAGGGCGGGAGCCAGCACCTCACGCCGAATGGGCACCGTGTATCTACACAAGGGGCATTCGAGCCGGTAGCGGAGCGTCTGCCCGTCAGCTTCGCGAGGACTCGACAGGGCTTCACCTCTGACTTCGGCGGGGGGCAGCGGCTTCCGGTCAAAGCTGCGGTAGTAGAGCTGCCACCCGGGGGGGACGTGTTCGTGGCCTGGGGCGACAAGCACGAACGTCACGACCAGGCTGGGGCCTTTGCGTACGTGATGAGGTTCCCGGTTGCACATGACCCGGAGTTGTGGGCCGTCTAGCGGGTCATCCGCGCCGTCATCGTCGTCGTCATCGTCGTCGAGCGTGCCGAAGAGCCATTCTCGCGCCCGCTCCTTCCTCTTGGCCCTCCTCGCAACCGAGCGTGACGTCATAGCTGAGCCCCCTTGGTCGTGGGTTGGTCGAGCTTGGCAGCGATCCGGGCATCCCCGTCGTCGACAGCGTGTTGGTAGCGAAGGGCAGCAACCGGAGATGCGTGCCCGGCTCGTCTCATCAATTCGGCCGTGGTGGCACCCGTGGCGGCCGCCAACGTCAAGCCGGTATGCCGTAGGTCGTGCCAGCGCAGCGTGGGCTGCCCGATGGCCTGGCGAGCTGCGTAGAACCCGTGACCGGCGTACGTGACCTCGGTGCCGTCCGCGCGTTTCACCCGGCGTTCTCGCTTGCCGTATAGGGTCGCTGAGGCGAGCGGTTGCCCACCGACTCCCGGAAACACCAGACCGTCACGGCCCCCGCTGATATCGCTGCCAAGGTGTTGTCTCATCGCCGTGACCACGGTGGGAGGCATATGGACAGTACGCACCCCGGCGTCGGTCTTAGGCTTGCCGATGATCTTCTTCCCGTGGACGGTGACAACGGCCCGGGCCACGGTGACGGTGCCCTTGTCGAGGTCGACGTCACTTCGCCGAAGGGCGGCGGTCTCCCCAAACCTCAGAGCGCACAGACCAGCCAACAGGGTGAGAGCCCTGTGCTTGGGCGGCATGGCCTCTGCAAGCTCTTCCAGCTCGGCACGGGTCAGAACGACAGGCTGGTGCTTGCGTTTGACCGTGCCAGCACCTCGCACACGGCACGGGTTTGCGTCGACCAACTCAGCGTCGATGGCGTCCTTGAAGATCGTCCTGAGCAGGGAGTAACAACGAGCCCGCTGAGTCGGTATCCGCTTCAACGCTGCTTGGGCGTGCCAGGTCCGCACAACTGCGGGTGTGACATCGCTCAGGGGGAGCGTGCCGAAGGTGGGCAGGATGAACTTGTCGAGCATGTGCCGGTACTCCCGGCGGGTTGTCGGCCGTAGGTCTCGTTCCTCCAACCAGTCCTCGGCGAACACTCCGAAGGTGGAAGCGAGCCGGACGGCCTCGGCGGACTTGGCTGCCTCGGCGCGCGCCTTGGGTGAGGTCCACTTCTCTTCCTCAATCAACCGGCGCTCTTTCGACAACCACGACTCGGCAGCGGCCTTCGTCTCGAAGGTGCTCCCGGCGGTGTGAAGGTCCAGGTCTGGCCCGACGTACCGAGCTTGATACCGGCCGCTGCGCATCTTCGGAGTCTGTCCGAACCCTCGTCGACCAGCCACGAGCGGCCCCTTCGTCTCGTCGGTGGCAAGCGATGCAGAGTCGGGGCTTGCATCGCATATGCATCGCATCTAACGATGCAACTGCCCATTTCTGCACTATGCTAGCAACGTCAGCCGACGAGCAAACCTGCAGGTCAGAGCGTGTTTTGTGCTCAGATTCGGGGTGTGACCTAGACCGCTACGGTAAAGTTCAAACCCAGTATCGCCCACCACCACGAAACGGCCCCTGACCTGCGAAAACGCAGGATCGGGGGCCGTTCTCGGGGTTATAGGCCAAAAAGTGTGTCTGGTGTTGGGCGTGTCATGTGGGGTTATAGGCCAAGAAGTGTGTCTGGTGTTGGGCGTGTCATGTGCGTCCTGCCCAGCCTCGGCGGTGCCAGAGGCCTTCTTCGGCGGTGACGGCGGTGTCGTAGCGGGCGGGTCCGTCGGGTTCGTCCGGTAGGGGCCGGCGCGTCGGCTTGGTTGACGCCGGGGGGTGGATGGACGGTCGTACGGGCGCTTCGGCGTGG
>JAKOZM010000562.1 GCA_029779995.1 Actinomycetes bacterium | reverse complement strand
AGTCGGCCTTCCACCGGCCGATCGACTGCTCGGACACCTTCTCCCGCCGGGCAGCCTCAGCAACACTCATCTCCCCGGCCAACACGCTCAACACGATCCGGGTCTTCTTCTCAACAGGAATAGATGGGGGTCTTCCCATGATCAAGACTCTCCTTCAGGACTGACATAACCGTCCTGCCACTAAGTCTGACGCGCGACACAAGGGCTCTGTTGATCACGTCCCAGGTGCCCGCATGACGAACGGAGTCCCTATCAACGATCACCGACAGGTCAATGTCGGCGGGATCGATCTTCGCCGTCACGAAAGACCCGCCCAAGAAGACCGCTGGGACTCTGGACCGCTTCTTCAGAAATTCCAGCAAGAAGGAGAAGTCCTCCCAGATGTCAGCGCGAGTGGTCGACGACATGAATTGAGACGCAAGGACGAGTTCTTGCTTGGCTTCTTCTAGTCGGCAGACGAACCTCCCCCGCGGCAAGAGGCCCGACGCTTCGAACGACGGGATCACGGGAACACGTTAGCGATGTGGGACAGCGACTTTCCTGAGATGGCCTGCTGGACGAACCGCCTGTACGCCTCCTTCGCGCTCTCGGGGTTGGCGCATTTCTGCCAGCCGGGCCATTCGTTGAGGGGCATGAGGGCGATGTGGTGCCATTGCCAGGCGGCGAGGCTCCTTCGGCGGGCTGCGGTGGGCGCGAGGTTGAATCCGGCGGCCGCGGCGGCTTGGTCCCACTGGTCGCGGGGGATGCTGGTGACGCGTCCGTACTGGTCGGCGAGGTGCCGGTAGTTGATGTCAGTGGGCAGGTCGGTGAGGGTGTCGCGGACGTGCCGGTGGATGAGGTCGAGGTGTCCTGCGGTGTTGAGTCGGGTGGTGACGGCGTTGGCACAGCGGTGGGCTTTCCGCTTGTCCCAGTTGAGGGCTTCGCCTGCTTGTTGCCAGGTGCCTCCGGTGACGAGTTTCGCGGCGCACAGGGATAGGTAGCAGCGGGCGTAGTCGTCCGTGGTTCCGGTGGCACGCAGGAGGTCGCGGACAGGTTCGTAGAGGTGCCAGGGGTAGAGCCTGGGGATGGCGCTGGTCGGCAGCCCGCGGCGGGTCGTGGTGGTGCGTTGGAGGCGGTTGTAGCCGCTGCGGGTGGCGAGGCGTTCGAGTAGTTCGGGGCTGCCGCCTCGCTGCCGGAGTTCGGTGGTGAGGTTGTGCCCGCGCGACTGCACCATGTCGGCCAGCAGGTCCACGACGTCCAGGTCGGGCATCGGGCTGCCGCTCTTGGCCACAGGCTGTGGGAGGCTCGCGAGGTCGCGAAGGGCGGCAAGGGCGTGTGGCAGCAGGACCGCCATGAGGGCAGTGCTGGTGGGCGTTTGGAGATACGTGCGGCGTCGTGACGCTTGGCGGTGGTCGCGGCCAGCCGCGAGAGTCGCGGCGCGTTCGGCGTCGACTTGGTCGCGGTCCGTGAAGTGCTCGGCCAACGCACGCACGCAGGCATCTGGCAGTCCGGGAAGTGTGGAGGCGAGGTGGTCTTGGTTGCCGTGGGTTAGCAGGGTCGCTGTGACCGCGCGGAGGTCCTGCCACCACTCATGGCCGGTCTGCCGGTGTTCGGGTTGCAGGAGGACATTCACCTGCGTTTGGGCAGCGAGAACCCCGGGCTGAGTGCACGTCTCTGCGCTCATGTCGGCGTAGGGGTCGTTGCACAGCGGCGGGTAGGGGCTGCGGTGTTCCTGGTCGAGGGGGTTCGCGCACAGGGCGGGGTCGGGTCGGGTGTTCGCGGCGCGGGGGCCGAGGCTGCCGTCCCGCCTGCTGCCTGCGTTGAACGACTGGCCACACGCCGGGCACCGGTCGAGCAGCAGCGCATGGTGTTCCAGGCATACGGCTGTCCACGGGAGCCTCCAAGTGAGTCGCCACGCATTCCCGTTGGTGCGCAGGCAATCGGGGCAGGCGTTGCTGGTTCCAAGGTGTACCCATTCGCGGGTGCCGATCCGGCGGGTGTCGCCGCGTCGTTGCGGGTCGTAGTCGTCGAGCCCGATGGGGCCGCCGTCGAACACATTAAGCAGCGTGTCGCGCAGGGCCTCCTCGGATGCCCGGGTGGTTCGGGACATTTCGGTGACGGCGGGGTCGGTGAGGGTGATGCCGTACCCGGTCAGGTCTGCGCGATGCCGCACGTGGCTGGTGATGTATCCGACCGCGTGAAGTGCACGTAGGGGTTCCACGCCGAGCCGGTCGGCCAGCCGTACAGTCCACGAGTGGAAGGTTTCCCCGGGTGCCGGGTGTACCGCGACGGGCAGGGTGCGCAGTGGGCTGGCGGTGCGTAGTGGGGTGACGGTCATGCGACGCCCTCCCCGCGTCCGAGCCGGTCGGCCTCCAGTGTGCGGGCGGTAGCGCGGAGTGTTTGCCGGGTGATCCGTTCGGTGCCGTCGCTGATCGCGGTGTTCGCCGCGACGCGCAGCAGGTTGAACGCGACGCCGATGGCCCCGTTGCTCAGTTCCCACACGATGCTGGCCAAAGATTGGGACAGGTCGCCGGGGCGGGCTTTCGCCAACACGAGTTGCTGTTCGATGCTGGCCATGAGGTCTTGCCAGGCGGCGGACCCGGATGCCAGCGGGCGGATTTTCACGACGGCGAACCGACGGGCCAATTGCACCCGGTCGTTACTTGTTTGCAGCCGCCCGCCGCTGCTCGGCATCGCCAGAGGCCCGGCCTGATCGATGTCGATTCCGGTCAGTATCAGGGCGACGTGCGCGGCGTCCATGATCTCTTTGAGGTAGGCGGCCACCTCCTCGTCCTTGCGGTTCCCGACGTGCAGGTTCTGCGCCTGATCCAGGCACAGGATTTTGGTGCGGCACAGGTTCAAGACTTTGATGAGTTCGTCGGCGAGTTGCGCGCCGCTGGCCGACCGGGGCATCGGATGGCCGTAGAACCCGAGGATGTGCTGCATCTGCGATTTCAGTCCGGCGCCGCGCAGCAGGCTGGAATAGGCGACCGGGATGAACTCGTTCTCCTGCGTGAACGCCTCCGGGTAGGCGTCGCGCATCTCCTGCTCGTACATACGCAGGAACCCGACACTGATCGCGGTCTTGCCGAACCCGGCCCCGCCGGTCAGGGCGACACCCATGCCGGGGCCGTCGTCGGCGTACTGCCCGTTCACAAGGTTGATCATCTTGATCCAGGCGTCCTCCAACTGGGCGTGCCGGACAATGACCAGGGACCGGTGGAACGCGAACCGGCGATGGTTGTACTCCGCCAGCCGGGCACCGTCCAGGCTGCCCAACTGGGCGGCGGTCAAGGCCCGGGGCCGGACCGGCTGGGTGTTCACGAACTGCCGCCAGCCCTCCTTGAGAGACAGGGCGTGCCGCACCTCCTGCGGCGACGTGGACAGGAACGCGGGCAGTTCCCCATCGGCTGAGGTTGGGAAGTTGAACATAGGCATCGTCATTTCCCCCTACGCGATGTCCGGCTCGCCGAACGGGTCCCACTCATCGACCTCATCCATCGGGAGCGGCTGCGGCAACCGGGCCACCCCGACCCCGGCCTCCGGCTGCGTGTCGCCACTGGCCGTGTCGGAGGTGTCATCGAAGAACTCGTCGTCGCTGCCGCTCGCGGTGTCGGCAAGCAGCCGGGTTTCCCGGGACTGACCGTCCGCCAGATGTTGGGCGTACGCGCGGGCAGCAAGCCGTTTCACCTCACGGGACATGTCATCGGTATCCACGTTCGCGATAGTCGCCAGCAGCCGCCGCAGTTCCTTCACGACCGCATCCCGGTCGGTGACGTTCCCACCGTTCTCAATGACGACGCGTTTCGCGTACTGCAGGTGGCGTTCCTGGAACGGGATCGCATCGGGAACATCCAGCAGCGGAACCTCCCGCCACTGCCCATCACCCAGCGTCGGGTTGTCCGGGTTGGTGTAGTCGAAGAACCAGATGCGGCGCAGATCCCGACGATCCACCTTGATCCGCCACAAGTTCTCCCCACTCTTGGCTTTCCTGCTGCCGGTCAGTCCGGGCCGGTTCCGGTAAGTGTCCAGCCACGAGTTCCCCGGGAAGTCGTACCGCAGATTGCTGTACCGGATGCCCGCATCGGACACCATGCGCCATTCGGTGGTGAGCAGTTCAATCTGCAGCCGCATATCCACCGGTACGGGGATGAATCCGCTGGTCGTCATTGCCCAGTCGACCATCTGATTCGGGCTCAGCATCACCCCCGGCAACGAGGGATGCCGCAGCCCGTCGTGCGGGGCGTTCTGGTACTCCACAGCGACCCACGCGGTAAACAACGCGTCAATCTCATCGAGGGTGTAGAAGGCGCCGTCCTCCACGTACTTGCGGACACCACGGGAGTGAATGTCCGGACCTTTGTAGCCGGGCAGGCGTTGCACGAAACCGTGGTTGATCGTGCCGAACACCCGCTCCACGTGCGCCTTGTCCGTCGGCGTGTACGGCCGAGCCAAACCAATCGTGATCCCGAGCAGGTCGCAGCCGTCTTTCACATCCTGCGACATGTAGTTCTTGCCGTGGTCCAACGTGATCTCGTCCGGTACCAGCACCGGCACCCCCGCGACCGCCATCTCGGAGGTGTCCTCCCTATCCAGCAGCGGGTCCGCGTCCAATAGCCCAGCCACCACCCGGTCGGGCACCCCGGTGTACCGCCACAGGCCCTCGGCAGGCCACGACGGGTCCGCAACCTTAGGAGCAATGATCGACCGGAGCAGTAGTTTCACGTCCTGAGCGTTCGGCTCCCACGCGGTGAACCGCCACCCGACGATGCTCCGGGAGAACAAATCCAACGCAAGGAGCAGTTGCACCACCTGCCACTCCCCACTCACCGCGTCCAGGGCGAACGCGTCCAGCCGCTGCGTGTCAATGACGACGACCTGGCCGGGGCGGGCCGCGCGAATCGGCTGCCACCGGCGATCCCCGGCTGGGGCGTTCGCCCGGGACCGCTGCGATTTCTTGCTCAAATGCCGGGTCCGGTCCAACACGTGCAAGTAGCGCAACAACTGCCGATCGCTGACCTCTGGCACATCCTGGCCGAACCGGGCGGCAGCCTCAGCCCGCACCTGCTCGACCAGCAGTTTGTCCGTCACCTTGGTGCGATTGGGGTAGTCACCCAACACCGCGTCGAACGCCACCCGCCATTTCGCGTCGATGGTGAGCCAGGCGGTGGTGTCGCGGGAGGCGCGCCGGTCAACCAATCCTGCCAGTCCGCTCTCTCGGTACCGTTTCACCCACTCGCGCAAGGTGCGATCCGGAACCCCGGAACGTTTGGCGACCACCATCGTACGCTGCCGCTCCGACAAATCTTGCAGTGCGGAATCCGTGGGCTCGCCTGGCAGTCGACCGTCACGAATCAGGAGCACCCAATCGAGCCGGGCACGCAGATCGTCGTTCTCAGCACTGTCCAGCCCGTCCAGTGTGAACCGGTCCGCGTATTCGCGGGCATCAGTCGCCGGTGGGGCCTCGCCGTGCATGTCAGACAGGATTCGGAAGTCGTGGGCGGCCAACACCTCGGCGACGAGCCATACCTCCGGCGCCTGATCGGTTTCGTACGGGGCCAGGTGCACGGTGGTGGCTGACAGGCCCGCCACCCGCCAGGTGCCTCCGCGGAAGGTTACGAAGATGCCGGGCTCCAATCGGTTCGTTCGTGAGATGTTCATGCCGCTCCCTCCAAGGCAGCCGGGACGGACAAACGGATACGCATCGATGAGGTGAGCGGCGAAAGCAGGTCGCAGGTGACCAGCCGTTTCCACATGGCCCGCCACACAACGGCTGGCGCCGTGGCAGGCATCACACCCGCGCCCATCAGCCGCTTGTTCGCCTCGGCGACCGTCGGCTCACCGCCATCAACGGCGTCAACGAGGGCGGGCAGGTACTCGTCCAGTACCGCAGCGCCCGGGACGCGGTACCCGGCGAGGAACGCCAGGTTAGAGTCCGTGATTGTGGTCGGCCCGGCATACACGGTGAACCCGAACCCCAACTCGGCACACACCTCACGCGTCAGATCGAACGTCAACTTGTTCAATGGCCTGTCCTGCTGCCTGGCGCCCTTGACGTCCACCACCTCGTGCGAGGCGTCAGCGTGTTGGGTGAGGAAGTCGGGGATGTGTCTGAACGGGCGGGCGTCCCGGGGGAAGTGCAGCCGGAACGGCTGCGGCAGAATACCGGTCGCAGTTCCAGCCCAGTCCAGTTCCATCAGATAGGCGCGCTCTGCCTTGGACTCGTAGGTGATGTGCCGCCCAAGCGAGGCCGTCCAGTAGTAGCCCGGCTTGCTTGACTGGCCACGGTAGAACACAGGCACCCTGATCGGACTGGCGACCGCCCAGTCGACCGGGGAATCCATGAGGTTGAAGAGAGTCGCTACGTGCGACGGAGACCCTTCCTCTGGCACCCATTCCAGCCGCGTCTCCCCATGGTCACTGTTCCCGGCTCCGAGAATCGTCTTCATCGCTCCTCCGCTCATCTCCGACGTAAGGAGTATGCGGGGGACCCACGACAAATCCGTGGCGTCGAGTACGGGAGGTGACGGCTCCGGCTGGAGTCCTAGCGCTTTCCTTTGCACATCTGGCGGAAGGTGTTCACATTCTTGACCGTGCTCTCTGGGATGAGGGCGTAGCGCCAGTCACCGAACCCGCTGTCTGAGACGAGGTTGACCCAGATTTCGGCGGCATTCTTCTTGCGCTGCACAGTCTCAAGCGGAAGGTCCTTGTCAGCCTTGACCTCCACCATCCAGTTCTTTCCGTCGGTGGTTCTCACATAGAAGTCCGGCTGGTAAACACCGGCGTTCCAGGTGACTGGGGTGTCACCGCGTTCGAGCCTCACCCAAACATCGACCTGGTCATCGCCTTCCAGAATATTCGCGCACGCACGTTCGGGATCAGAGTCGAACCACGCGATTGGGTAGAGGCCCTTTGTCCAACCTGAGTAGGCGTCGGAGCGACTGAAGTCAGCGAACCGGTTCGTGACTACCGGGCGGTAGTTGGCGCGAATCGGCTTGAAGTCCTCCATGCGCACTGTGTTAGTGAACTCGGGTTCAAGGTTGTTGTAGAACTCGCGGATGCTGCCCAAGGCGATGTCAATCGCAGCAGGGAGTTCCGCGACGAGCCGGGTCTCATCACCCGCGCCCTCAATCATCGCCTTTGCCAGACGGTTGGCCGCCGACACGTTTTGGGCCGTCGCCGGTACGAACTCTGAGCCAAGGATCGCGGTGACAATTTCATCCTGTACGGAACCTGACGGCAGCGTCGGTTGGGCCGCTGCAAGCGACAGTTGCCCTGGCTTTGAAGCAAGTGTGTAGTTCCCGTCAGCGTTCTTCTCGACGTTGAGAATCTCGCGGAGGAGGGCGGCTGCCTCTCCTGAGCCAATCTGCTGACCGTACCTTTCGAATCGGTCGCTTTTCATCTCGGTGAGGTTCAGGGTTTTCGGCTTGGCCTCCGACGTAACAACTGGTAGTCGCACGCCACCGTCTGCTCGCGGCTGAACGACCTTGTTGTTGTCGATGCTCTCGGCGGCCTTTGTAGCCTCGGTTTTGCGTTCCTCGACATCTTTGAGATGGAAGAACTCACTGGGGTTGTCTGCGCTCTCACCTGTTTCCGAGGATGCGTCGGGTGCATCCGACAGGTGTTCCGCAGCACCGTGAGCGTCTTCGGACTCTGTGGATTGTTCATCCCCTGGCTGCGTCTGCTCTGCCGCTGCACGCTCACGTTGGGCTTCGGCTTCCTGAGCGGCCCGCTTCGCTGCGGCCCGCTTTCGGGCATCCTCGGCCTTCTTCGAGTCGATCTTTCCTTCTCGCGTGAGGCCTTCAAGAATCCTGTCGGTCTGTTCGAGTAGTTTCTTGTACTGCTCGTGGGCTAGGACTTCTACCGTGTCAAGCATTTCACTCTCTGTGTATTGACCCCAGGGCAAACGCAGGCCCCGGCCCAGAGTCTGCTCAGTGAGTGCGTCCGACACTGATGATCGCAAGGAGAGAATCACGTAAACGTTCTTGACATCCCATCCGACGCCCAGCATCTGGACGGAAACTATCACTCGCACCGGGCTATCAGGATCTTCGACTTCCGCCAAACGATCAAGGTCCTCGTCATCGGAATTGGAGTGGACGACGAGCACCGCACCGTTCCCACCGAAAAGGTCGTCTTGTCGCAGTCGGTCGCCGACCTCGTCGGCTTGTTCGATGCTTTCCGAGACCACCAGAAGGACGGGGTTGACAGTGCGCTGACCCGTCGACTCCGCATACTGGTCGGCTGCCGTCTTCTTCGCATCAAGTAGGACGAGAGCGTCCCTGAACCTGGTTTCCCGGTCGTGCCTGTTGTCACTGCGTCCGGCAATACACGGAGTCTTCACAAGGCGATCAGCGATTGCCCTGGCGAGTGGGTAGTTGTAAACAACCGCGTCCCGCTGCGCAGTATCTGGAGTGGCGGTGAGGCCGATCACCGCCATCGCATCCAGCGTATTGATCGTTGCCGAGTAGACCTCCGCCTTTGGCGCGTACATGTGGTGTTCGTCCGACAGGACGACCAGGTCTTCCTGTTCACACAACAGGGTGTACAGGCTCGCCCCGAGATTCTCGTTGTCATCGTCGCGTGTGCGGCGGCGCAAATCACCAGTGGGCTCAATCAACTGTTGAATGTTGAAGATGAAGAGTTTCACGGAGTCAGGGTTCTCCAACTCCGCCGCGACCCAACCGGCGTTGAAGTTCTCGGGGTGGATCACCACTGGCTGTACAGCCATCCCATCGAGCAGGGAGCGCCTGTTAGCAGGGCTGAAGTTGTCAATCGTCTTCCGGAAAACGGTCTTGTTGGGGACGACGAATAGGAAGTTACGCACCTGGGCTTCTGACAGTGCAAGGTAGTCAATGAATGCCGCGGCGAGGTACGTCTTTCCGACGGCGGTGGCCAGATCGCAGATTCCATACCAGGAGTTGCCGCCCGTTTCAGACAACTCCAGGGCGACAGCCTCGAGAGCCTCCTTGTTCGGAATCCGCAAGTCCAGTCTGGCAGCGACTTGGTCGATCAGCGCCGAGTCGAACGGCACCTCAGGATGAGTCTTAGGCATCTTCTTTCCCCTCAACGACAGTCTCGGAAAGGTCATGGCGTTCACTGCGACGTGAAATGTGCGCAAGGTCCCGCGGAATCTTCCGCGCTCGGGAACCCTTGCGCCGCGCCCGCAGATACTCTCCCGCGTCTGGGGTTAACGACTGGGCCACAACAACCAGCGTCTCGTCATCCTCGGCGTAGCCAAGCAAGTAGTCGACCAGGGACTCCGTGAGCATGCCATCAATGACAGCGAGCAGTTGTCTGCCTTTGCGCCCGGCGAACGGGCCTTTCGGCTCGTACGGAAAGCGCAACTGGGCGGCGACTGCCTCGGCGAGTTCCCCACCCGTCGCCCAGTCGGCCAGGACGATCCGCCCGCCGATCTCCTCGAACACGGAATCGGCAACCTCGACCTTGGTGTAGCCGCCACCGCCATCCCACAGCGAAATGGCGTGGCTTTCTGTCTTGGCAAACGAGGAAATCTTGCTGCCAAACGCTTTCAGAAAGGCAGCGCGCACCTCCGTGTCGGTGTTGAAAGTGTCTATGAAGGCTCCCACTGGCCCCTGCTGGGCCTTCTTCACTTTCGGTGGTTCGAGACCCTCAATGAGATCATCCTTGATGAGTTTGCGAAGCACCGACAGGCAGGTCTTCACATCTTCGACTGCGACCCCATCGGGTAGTTGGGCAGTGGGGACGACGTCCAGCCGCTGAGAAATCCCTCCACGGTCCGTTCCGTCGATGACCTTCTGCAACCTGGGTTCGATGTAGTCGTCGACGGTCTTGGGCATCATCTCGACCCCGACCCAGGACCTCCCCATCTTCTGCGCGACCGCCATCGTGGTTCCCGAACCGGCGAAACAGTCAAGGACGACATCGCCCGGGTCAGTTGAGATCGTGAGAATGCGAGCCAGCAACGGCTCCGGCTTTGGTGTGTCAAAGGGGGGCCGGTCCGGCAGCATCTTGCGGAGATGGTCACGCTTCGCCGATTGGTTGGACCCGACCTCCGTTGCTGGCCACCATGTTCGAGGGACAACGCCATCCTGTACCTCACTCAGGTAGCGCTTGATGACCGGCATTGAGTCGCCCTTCGCGCCAAACCACACGCGATCCTCCTCGCGCGCCTTCTTGAAGGATGACTCCGAGAACCGCCAGTACGTGCCCTCTGGTGGCGTCACTATCCGCCCAGAGGGCAACTCAATCGGAAAGCGAGAGCGCTCGCTTCCGCTCTTCGCGGTCCCGTTGTCTCCCTGCCTCCAGGGCCCACGCGGGTCTTGGTCGGGGTTCTGATAGCGAGCAAGTTGGTGCTCCTGTCTTGGCAATAGGTTGCGCCGCTTGCTCCACACCTTGGCGTTCGAGGCGTACACGTGAATGTAGTCGTGGGCTGCCGAGATGTCCGTGTCATTTCTGGACCCTTGCGCCTTCTCCCAGACTACGGTGGTAACGAAGTTCTCGTTCCCGAACACCTCGTCGAGCACTGCCCTCGCGCGGTGAGTCTGGTTGTCGTCGAGGTGCACCCAGACGGAGCCATCCTCAGACAACAACGGCTTGATCTGGCGGAGTCGGTCCCGGAACATCGTTAACCAGATCGAGTTCTCAAGGTTGTCGTTGTACTGGGCGAAGGCTTGCTTCGTGTTGAAGGGTGGGTCTATGTAGCAAAGGCGAACCTTGCCCTTATAGCGGGCCACGTACTCAGGAATCGCGTTCAGGGCGTTCAGTCCGTGTAACGCATCGCCAACGATGAGCAAATTGTTGGATAGTTCGCCAACCTGTTCGGGGTTCTCGAGAAGTCGAATCTCGCTCACCCGCCAGTCGCTGGGCTCCACCCACTCGTAACTCGACGCTCCGTGGCTCAGAAGTGCAAGATCCTTGTTTCTCCAGGTCAACTGAACACGGGTGCGGTCAGCCACAGTGCCCCCCCTCATCAAGTTGGTCTTGTTTGCACGCACTTTATCGGCGGGACCCTACGCTGGCCCACTTGCACAGCGAATTCGCGCGCCGAGCACGGTCGCCCAGTCACCTTGCGCTCGCTGAGATTCGGCCCCTTGGGCAAGATAGTCGTCAGTTTGGGCAACGCTTGGGCAAGATGCGTGTCATTGGGCAGTGTTGGATGTCACTTCACATTTCAACTATTGTATTAAGTCGTAGATCTTGAAGATCGGCATGTAGAGAGCGATGATCATGGCGCCCACGATCCCTCCCACGACCGCGATCATCAGCGGCTCGATCAGTGACGTCAGCGCCTCCGTCGTGGCTTCTACCTCCGCGTCATAGAAGTCCGAGATCTTGGACAGCATCGCGTCTAAGGACCCCGTATCTTCGCC
>JAKOZM010000542.1 GCA_029779995.1 Actinomycetes bacterium | reverse complement strand
CACCCACGCCCAACGCCAAGCCCTCGCCGCCCGCGACCGCGGCTGCATCCGCTGCGGCGCACCACCAGCCCGCTGCGAAGCCCACCACATCATCGGCTGGGCCTCCGGCGGAACAACCGACCTCGAAAACCTCGCCCTGCTCTGCAGCAGATGCCATCACGACCTCCACCTCGGCCACTTCACCATCACCATGACCAACGCAATGCCCACCCTCGGACCCGGCCCCCGCGCACCACCCCGCGGGTAAAGACCGGCCACCGGTCAGCGCGGGATCAGAGTCCACATGTCGAGATCCAAGAGCACACCAGGCGCGTACTTGCCGTCCTCGCCGCGCAACGTCATGGATTCGTCACGGCCTTTTGTCGCGACCAGGCGCAGCCGCAGTGCGCCCACGCCAGGCGCGGCGGTGTCGGCCTTGTCCAAGACCTCCGACCAGGCGTACACGGTGTCCCCGGCGAACGCGGGTGAGGTGTGCGCGCCTGCATTGATGGCTGCGATCAGTTGTGCGTTGGCCAGGCCGTTGAAGGACAGTGCCCGGGCCATGGAGATGATGTGGCCGCCATAGATCAGACGCCTGCCATCCGGACGGGCCTCCGTGTTGAAGTGCACCTTGGCGGTGTTCTGCCACAACCGGGTGGCCAGCATGTGCTCGGGATCGGTGAGCGTCACCCCGTCGACGTGGTCGATCTTCTCGCCCACCTCGTAATCACCGAACCGGTGCGGCTCCCCGGCCGCGCTGAAGTCGTAGGAGGTGAAGTCCAGGCCGGCGGGCAGGTCCAGCTCAGCGGGATCGACGACCTTCGCGAGCTCGGGGATCACGGTCTCGGGCGCCGGCGCAGCGACATCGCGCTTGTGCACCATCACCCAGCGGGCCCACTCGATGGCGACCTCGCCGCGCTGGTTGGTCGCGACGGAACGGACGTACACCACACCGCTCTTGCCGTTGGAGTTCTCCTTGAGCCCGATCACCGTCGACTGGGTGCGCAGCGTGTCCCCCGGCACGACCGGCTGCCGGAAGCGGCACTCGGCGTATCCCAGGTTGGCGACAGCGTTAAGGGACACGTCTGGCACCGTCTTGCCGAACGCGATGTGGAACCCGATCAACTCCTCCACGGGGTGTGGGTCCAGCCCGACCTCCGCAGCGAACGAGGCCGACGACGGGATCGCGAACCGCGTCGGGTACAGGCCACCGTAGACAGCACGGTCGCCGTCGGTCACCGTGCGGGGAGTGGCGTGCTCGATCACCTGACCGAGCTCGAAGTCCTCAAAGAAGTTGCCAGGATTCGTCTTACTCATGGTCCGAACCTACCCCTCGGGGTTGGGACGCCTGCCGCCCGGGACGGGCCGCGGTCATGCAAGGGCCCCAGCCGGGTATCGGACTGCTGTGAACAGCCGGCAGGACGCCTACATCGGCACGTCCGGCTGGGAATCCCCCCGTTGGAGGGGCGACCTCTACGAGACCGGCCTGCGCCAGCGCGATGAACTCGCCTACCTGTCCCTGCCCATGAACAGCGCCGATATCGCTGGCTCGTTCTGCTCTCTGCAGAAGCCTGAGCGATCCGCCCGCTGGCGCGACGAGACCCATCCCCCTGGCGCGGGCCGACACTGCCGGCCGCTTTCCCGAGCGCACCGCCACTTCCAGTACCTCCTGCTGCATCGCCTGCACTTCGGCTGGACCACATCACCACCCCGGCATGCGTCTACTTCGACAAGGATGCCAACGGGGCAGCGCCATGGGATGCGATGGCGCTGGCCTCAGTTCTGGGGTAGCGCGCGTACTGTCCGCAGCCAGTCCTGCACCACGGGGATGTCAACGCGCTGGTAGCCGCCGATGTAGCGGCAGTTCGACGTGTAGCCGTAGCTGGTCACCGTGGTCAGCTTGCCGTTGAGGAACGACGGCCCGCCGGAGTCGCCGAAGCAGGTCCCCCACCGGCCAGGACGTTGGCCGGGTTGCCGTTCATCTGCACGAGCTGGTCGGTGAGCTTCTGGCCGTTCGACGTGGTGACGCGGCGGACCAGCGGCAGACCCTGCGGGGTGGGCTTCTGCGGTCCCGATTCAGGCTTGCGGACCTCCGTCCCATAGCCGACCAGCGTGAAGTTCGTCTTGCTCAACACCGGCGGGGCGTACTTGTTCAGGAAGTTGACCGGCGCAATGGTGGGCGGGGTGATCCCAGTGACCCCTTGGTCGAGCTTGATGACCCCCACGTCATTCCAGTTGCGGGTATCGGTGAAGTCCGAGTACTGCGGGTATGGCTACCCCACCAACTCACCGATCAGGCCCTCGATGCGGCGACGGATCTCGTCGCGGATCGGGCGCACAGCAGCCACTCCCTGCCCGGCGGGGTCATCGAGCTTCCAGTCCTCGTAGCGCTTGCCGGGGTAGATGGCGCAGGTGTCACCACACCCCATCGTCACGACCACGTCGCTTGCACGCACCGCCTCATCGGTGAGCACCTTGGGGATCTCCGCGCTCATGTCGATCCCCTCCTCGGCCATCGCCTCGACCGCGGCCGGGTTGACCTGATCTGCAGGAGCACTGCCCGCCGACCGGACCTCGATGCGACCCTCACCCAGATGCGTGAGGTAGGCCGCCGCCATCTGAGATCGGCCTGCATTGTGTACGCAGACGAAGAGCACGCTGGGTTTGTCGGTCATGAGGTTCCTTCCGGAAGGTGAACGGGATCTGGCAGATCGAGAGGGGCGGATGACGGATAGAAGAAGGCGGTGAGCAGGGCTCCCACCCCGGCCCCGACCAACTGGGCTGCGATGTACGGCAACACGGACGCCGGGGCGATCCCGGTGAAGGTGTCTGTGAACACGCGACCAAAGGTCACAGCAGGGTTGGCGAACGATGTCGACGCGGTGAAGAAGTACGCAGATCCGATCCACGCGGGAACCAGCACAGGGCCGAGGTGTCCATGGTTCGTGCGGGTGATCGACCCGATGAGCGCCAGCAGGCCCGCAGTCGCCACCACCTCGCCCAGCAGCGTGCCGACCTCCACCCGGTCGGTGGTGGACAGGTGCCAGGCGGGCAGGTCGAACATGACGTTGGCCAGCGCGACACCCAGAAACGCGCCCACCAGTTGCGCGAGGACATAGGATCCTGCCTCCCGCGGCGGCATCTCATTACGCAGGAGCGCAATCATCGTCACGGCGGGGTTGAAATGGGCGCCGGAGATCGGGCCCAGGGTCCAGATCAGCACCCCCAATGCCGCCACTGTGGCTACCGCATTGATGAGCAGCGCCAGACCGAGGTCGGATGTGAGTTGGGTGGCCATGATGCCGGACCCGACGACTGCCGCGACGAGGCTGCCGGTGCCGATCAACTCGGCTGCGGGACGTTTCACAGGGCTACCGGTACAACGTCAGCGATCAACTGCCGCACCCGTCGCTCGATATCATCGCGGACAGCCCGCACCTCGATGAGATCGAGACCCTCCGGGTCGGCCACCTGCCAGTCCTCGTAACGCTTGCCCGGGAGCACCGGACAGGCGTCCCCGCAGCCCATCGTGATGATCACGTCGGCCGCCCGCACCACTTCTTCGGTCCACGGCTTCGGAAACTCCCGCGAGATATCAATGCCCCGCTCCGCCATGGCTTGCACTGCTGCCGGATTCACGTGACCACCGGGCTCCGAACCGCCCGACCATCCGATCGCCGCACCGTCTGTGAGCTGCTCGAAGAAGCCGAGCGCCATCTGCGAACGACCTGCGTTGTGTACGCACAGGAAGAGCACGACGGGTCGGGAATCGTCGGTGCGGCCCTCCACCCGCGCCAGGGCGGTGAGCCGCTGCAACGCGAATCGTTCGGCCAGTAGCGGGAGCCACTGTGGCACGGCCGCACGCCCGCTGAACTCGTCGTACGAGTGGTACAGGAATCGTTCAATCGTCTCCACAGAGAAGACGCCCGCGAAGCGGTCCTGCAGTCGCGATGCGGCTGTGGTGAGCGCCAGCTGCTGGTCGACGCTGAGATCACCGTTCATGATGGCTCCTTCACAAGATCGGCCAACGTGCCGATCCGGGACTCGATAAGGTCATACGCGCTGCGGAAGTCGGCCACACGGTCATCGCGGGCAGGATCCGGCACTGACCAGTGCAGATGTTCGTGATCGAGCATCTGATCGGCGTTGTCACACACCGAGATGACCAGCGCACCGTCGAAGTCATCGTCGGACAACAGCGCGGGCTGCCCCTGAAGGCGCACCCCATGCGATGACGCCACGGACACGGCCTTGGGATGGATCCGGCGGGCCGGTTCGGTCCCGGCCGAGGCCGCTGGCACATCGCTGCACCCGCGCCAGAGCGCCTGCGCGAACTGCGAACGGGCGGAGTTGTGCGTGCACACGAAGAGCACCCGCCGCGCGGTCAGCGGCTGCGGCCCCACGGTGGCGCGACCCAGTTCAGTCAAGCTCACGTACGTCCGGCGACCATCAGCCTCCGATCGGCTGCGGCGCACCACTGCCGCATCCACCAAGGTGTTCACATGATGGGCGAGAAGGTTCGACGGGACCCCGACCTCCTGGGCCAGCCACGCCGGCGAACGGTCGGACACCGCCAGCTCCTCAGCGATCCGCAGGCGCACGGGATCACCAAGTGCAGCATGCACTTTGGCCCGTTGCTCAAGATTCATTGACTCAATGATGGTTGAGCATGACCGGGACGTCAAGCCCAGGAACCTAGAACTCCTCATGCGTCTGCGGATCCCCGCCGAACAACCGCCCATCATCCTCGGCGAGCCCCGAGATCGCGTCGACCTCCTGCGCGGTCAACGAGAAGCCGAACACATCCAAGTTCTCGCGCTGCCGTTCGGCACCGGCCGCCTTCGGAATGGGCAAAGAACCGATCTGCAGGTGCCAGCGCAGGATGACCTGCCCCGGCGTCACGGCCAGCCGCTGCGCTGCCGCCACGACGGGCGCCTCGGCCAACGGTGCCCGCCGCTTGCCCATGGGACTCCACGCCTGCGTCACGATCCCCAACCGCTCGTGCACGGCACGCATGCGGGCCTGCGGGAACCGGGGATGCAACTCGATCTGATTCACCGCCGGAGTCACCCCGGTCTGCGCGATGATCCGCTCCAAGTGCTCCTGGGTGAAGTTGGAGACCCCGATCGAGCGCACCAAACCCTGCTGCTGCAGGTCGATCAACGCCTGCCAGGCCTCGACGTACTTGCCCACCCGCGGATTGGGCCAGTGGATCAAGTGCAGATCGGTGTGATCAAGGCCCAGCCGAGTCAGTGACCCCTTCACAGAGGCGACGGCGTCGGCGTAGGCATGGTCGCGTCCGGGAATCTTGCTCGCGATCAGCACCTCGTCGCGCGGGATGCCCGACTGCCGCAGCGCCTGCCCGACCTCGACCTCGTTCTCATAGTTCACTGCCGTGTCGATGAGCCGGTACCCCACCCGCAGGGCACTCAGGATCGACGCAGCGCCCTCCGGTCCGGTCAACGGATAGGTACCGAACCCGATCGCCGGCAGGGAGGTGCCGTCGTTGAGCTCCATCGCCTACTTCTCGGCCAGCAACTTCGCCTTGGCGTCGGCCAGGCGGGCAACCTCGTCCTCGGGCAACTTCGGGTACTCCAACGGAAGACCCTGAATGGTGGTCGTGATGATGTCAGCCACCGCCGCCCGCATCGCCCATTTCCGGTCGGCCGGGATGACATACCACGGCGCCCACGGCGTACTCGTGGCGGTGATGGCCTGCTCGAACGCCACCATGTAGTCGTCCCAGTAGCCCCGCTCCACGATGTCCCCGCTGGAGAACTTCCAGTTCTTCTCGGGGGTCTCCAGGCGCTCCAGGAAGCGCCCCTTCTGCTCCTCCTTGCTGACATTGAGGAAGAACTTCAGGATGGTCGTGCCGTTGCGTGCCAGGTGCTGCTCGAAGTTGTTGATGTCCTCGTAGCGCTCCTGCCAGATGTCGTCGGTGATGCAGGACGGGGGCAGGCCCGCGTTGGCCAGGATCGCCGGATGCACCCGTACGACCAGCGTCTCCTCGTAGTACGAGCGGTTGAAGATCCCGATCATCCCCCGCGCGGGCAGCGCCTTGGAGTAACGCCAGAGGTAGTTGTGGCTCAACTCCTGCGAACTCGGCACCTTGAACGACGTGACCGAGCAGCCCTGCGGGTTCACCCCGGACATCACGTGCGAGATGGTGCCGTCCTTGCCGGCAGCATCCATCGCCTGGAAGAGGATGAGCACCGAATGCCGGCCGTCGGCGTAGAGCACCTCCTGCGCAGCGGCGAGTTCTTCCTTGCTCGTCGCCAGCATCTGCTCGGCGATCGCCTTGCGCTCGGACTTCGAGAGGTCCTTCGCCGCGGGCGGCAGCCACCGCGCGCTGTGATCGGCGATCCGGAACTTCTCGCCCGCGTCGATGCGTAGTTGCTCAAGGGCTTCCTTCGCCATGGCCATGTGTGCTCTCCCTACTTCTCGGCGGCAGCCTTCAGACGTGCCAGGGTGATCTCGATATTGCGCTGGTTGTGCTCGGCCCGGGGTCCCGGGATGAGGGCCTGGCCGACGCCGCGGATAGCCGGACCGAAGGGGCCGAAACGGCGGTCGTCCCAGGTTTCACTCACCCGGCACCCTCCCTCGGTGGCCTCGAACTCGTAGGTCCAGCGCGAAACCGGCATGGGCGGAAAATCGACATCGAAGACGAACCGCTTGCCGGGATCGGCCTGCACCACCGTGCAGCGGGTGAACCAGCGGACGATGCCGCGTTTGTTCAGACCCCAGAAGTGATCGCCGACCCCCAACTGCTTCGGTGCGCCGGCCGCTCCCGTGGCCTCCGGCGACCACTGTCCCATCTGGGCCACATCAGTCACAAGGTCGTACACGGTCAACGGCGAAGCGGCGATGACCAGGGAGGCGTGGGCGCGGTGAGGGTCCATAGGGCGAGCGTAGTCCGCTACAACCGAACCAGCGTCTTGCCCAGGTTCGCCCCGGTGAAGAGGTCAAGTAGTGCCTGCGGTGCCGAATCGAGTCCCTCAAGCACATGTGTGCGCACCTGCAACTCGCCCTTCGAGATCCAGCCACCCATCGCCTGCATCGCCTCCGGCGCCCGGTCCATGTGGTCCAGGATGATGAATCCCTGCAGCAGGGCCCGCCGGGAGATGGCATTGATGATGTTGACCGGGCCGGGCGCTGGTTCGCCGGTGTTGTACTGCGAGATCGCCCCGCACAAGATGATCCGCGCGAAGTTGTTGATCCGGGCGAGCACCTCGTTGAGCGTCTCACCCCCGACGTTGTCGAAGTACACGTCGATGCCGTCCGGGCAGGTCCGGC
Organism: Actinomycetes bacterium; assembly: GCA_029779995.1. Next base: position 3,450 of record JAKOZM010000542.1, on the reverse strand, counting down.
GCAGGCCGTCGGCGATGCTCTCGGCGCGATAGTCGATGCACTCGTCGAATCCGAGATCCTCGGTCACCCAGCGACACTTCTCCGGCGACCCCGCGATCCCGACGACGCGGCAGCCCTGCAGTTTTGCGATCTGCCCGGCGATGCTGCCCACTCCCCCGGCCGCTCCGCTGACCACAACGGTCTCCCCGGGTTTCGGCTTACCGATGTCCGCCAGACCCACATAAGCCGTCAGCCCGGTCACGCCGAACACACTGAGCGCCTGCTCGTACGTGACTCCCTCGGGGATCCGCTGCCCGCCGTCGGCGATGGCTTTGGTCTGCCAGCCGGGCATGCCGAACACCCGTGTGCCGACCGGGTATTTCGGGTTTCGGGACTCCACGACGATCCCGGCCCCGGCACTGCGGATCGGCTCTCCGATGACGATCTTGGGCAAGTAGGTGTCGTAGGACATCCACCCGCGGATCGTCGGGTCGACCGAGAGGTACTCGACGTCCATCAGGAACTGGCCATCCGTTAGCTCGGGCAACTCCACCTCGTCGGAGGTGAAGTCGGACAGCGCGACCTGGGCCGCGGGGCGATGGGCGAGGGTGATGCGCCGTGTGGTGGTCATGCCTGCACCATACTTTGGGCTGTGAATCTGAGCGTGGCGTTCCTGCTGGCCCTCATCGAGGGGGCGGTACTCGGACTGGTCGCCCGAAGGTTGCTAGGCGTGCGGTTGCGTCTGGGCTGGGCTGAGGCGGTCCTGTCGGGCATCTTCGGGGCGGCGATCGGCGCGCTGCTGGTCTCAGCAGTCTTCGGCTACACCCGCGAGCACTGGTTCGCCCTGGTCCTGGCAAGTGCCCTGGGCACCGTCGTGGTGATGATCGTCGTGGCCTACTTCACCCGCCAGCCGCAACCCACTGCCGCGCAGATGCTGACCGCCGGGGAGAGCGCCCGCGTTGAGTTCAAATCCACGGCGCGCTGCAACCTGCACACCGGCCAGCGTGACGACAAGATCGAGTTGGTGGTCGCCAAGACGGTCGCGGCGTTCGCCAATGCGACGGGCGGGGATCTGCTCATCGGAGTCGATGACGCGGGCTCGGTGCTCGGCCTCGACGAGGATCTGAAGTTCATGAAGTCGCCGGACCTCGACCGTTTCGAGCTGTGGCTGCGTGACCACTTGACGAAGACCCTGGGCACGGCCGCCTCCGCGTCGGTACACGTCACCTTCCCGGTCGAGGATGGCCGGGCACTGTGCCACCTGCAGGTCCCGCCGAGCTCCCGGCCCGTGTTCTTGCTCGCCGGGAAGGGGCAGCCAGCCCAGATGTGGGTCCGCGTGGGCAACTCGACGCGTCAACTGGGCATCGACGAGGCGTTGAGCTACGCGGCGGACCGGTGGGGCCGACGGCGGCTGCGCTGACCGCTCAGCGGCCCATGAACCGCGCCTGCCTGCGCTCGAGGAAACTCCGAACGCCTTCGGCGGCATCCTCGGACGTCATGATCTGTGCCAGCACCTCCTTGAGGTGCGCGCGGGCCGCCTCTTCCCCGTCATCACGCGCGACGCGCGCACTGGCCAGCGTCGCCTGCACTCCCAACGGCGCCTGAGCAGCGATCAACTCGGCGATCTGCACTGCCCGCTCCAGCTGCTCGCCGACCGGAACAACCTCCTGAACCAGACCGATGCGGTAGGCCTGCTGCGCTCCGAACTCCTCGGCGGTCAGCAGGTAGCGCATGGCGTTGCCCCAGCCCAGCTGGGATGCCGCACGCAGCGTGGCACCACCGAACGGCATGATCCCCCGGGCGATCTCCAACTGCCGGAAGCGGACATCCTCGGCCGCGATGACGATGTCTGCCGCGAGCGCCAGTTCGATGCTCAGCGTGAAGGCGATGCCCTGCACGGCCAGCACCACCGGCTTGGGCACCGGCGGGGCCCACATCCCCCACGGGTCGAATTGGTAGGAGCCGGCCAGCGCCCCGGGACCGACCTCGGCCACCTTCGCACCCACCTCGGCCAGATCCAGTCCGGCACTGAAGTGATCGCCAACGGCGTACACCACACCCACCCGCAGGTCCGGATCGTTGCCCAACTCCTCATAGGCCCGACTGAAGCCGTCGATGACCTCGAGGTTGAACGCGTTGCGCTTCTCCGGCCGGTTGACCCCGATGAGGAATACGTGGCCGCGTCGTTCGGTGATGACCGTCATGGTGCCTCCTGGAGGTTCGCGCTCGACAGCCCCCAACCTACGCTTGGTGTTCGTGCGCTGGACCCGACTCGCCTTTGTCATCGCCTTCGCGGTGCAGTGCTGGGCGCTGTACGTGCCCCGACCGCCGAGTGTGGAGACGGGACTGCCCCTGGACAAGCTCGTTCACATGGCCCTTTTCGCGGTCGTCACCTGGCTGGGCCTGCGCGCCGGCTGGCGCTGGGTGCTGCCCGCGATGGTGGCGCAGGCGGCCATCAGTGAGCTGGTCCAGTCATGGCTCCTACCCAACCGCGGCGGTGACTGGTGGGACTTCGCCGCGGACCTCGTCGGCATCATGATCGGCTGGGGTGTGGCGGCAGTGAGACCGGTCACAGAACGCAAAACGCACGACAGTTCAGGTATCTGATTGCGGTCGACGGGAACGAATACTGTGTGTCGTACCTCGAGATCGCCCCAACCGCACCACCGACGTTTCGCCGTAACCGCCTGCGTCTGGTCACGGTGGACGACCCGCAGCTCCTGATTGACCTGGTCGCGCACTGCAGCCAGGAGAGCCTGTTCCTGCGTTTCCACACGGGAATGTCCGAACTGCGCCCCGCCATGGCCGAGAAACTCGTGCAGACCCCCGGCCTGGGGCTGCTGAATTCGCGGGGACGCCTCGTGGCCGATGCCCGCTACATCCGGGCTCTCAATGGGGAGTACGAACTCTCGATCCTCATCTGCGACAAGTACCAGGGTCGCGGTCTGGGATCAGCGCTGCTGTCGGTCCTGCTGATGCAGGCGGCCGACGACGGCATCGACACCCTCAACGCGGACGTACTCGCCAGCAACGAGCCGATGCTGGCACTACTGGAGAAGCTGGCGCCGGTGGAGTCGCTGGGCTATGAGGACGGCGCCCGCCGACTGCGCCTCAGTCTGGCGCCGATGGCCAGGGTGGCCTAGAACTCAGCCGCCCATCTTCCGCATCTCGTCGTTGATCTCTTGCTCGCTGGGCTGCCGTTCGGCCGGCCCATAAGCCCCGAACCCGATGAACAGCAGCGCGATCCCCATTCCGAACATCGCCCACATGGGCCAGAAGTAGCCACCGCCGGACAACGCCCAGACCGCCGTCAGGATCAACCAGACGATCACAAAGATGCCGAAGGTCCGCCAGAAGTCCCGCTTGGCCTTGATCCGCTTCACCGCCGCCGCGCGCAAGTTGTCACTCATAGAACCAGGCTTACTAGCGCACCTGCCATGCGCGCAAGGTCATACCAGCGAATCGCAGCCG
>JAKOZM010000525.1 GCA_029779995.1 Actinomycetes bacterium | reverse complement strand
GTCGACAACTTCGACGACATCGACGGGCCGGGCAACAACTCGTATCTGTGGTGGGACGCCGATACGAAGAAGATGACCGTCGTGGCCTGGGACCACAATCTGGCGTTCGGGCTCCGGCCGAATGGCGGCGGCGGTGCGCGGGGCGGTGGCGCCGTGCCTGGTGGCGCCCTGCCCGATGGTGCCGTTCCTGAAGGTGCCGTTCCTGGTGGTGCCGTGCCTGGTGGTGCCGTGCCTGACGGCGCCGTGATTGATGGTGCAGTCCCCGGCGGTGGCGCACCTCCCGGTGGAGGGGTCGGCGGTCCGCAGGGCGGTGGCCGAGGCCCGAACGGCAAGGTGAACCCGCTGGTCACCCGGTTCACCGCTCAGGCGCAATGGCAGCAGGCAGTCACCGCAGCGAAGACCGAACTCACCACCACGTTGGTGACCTCCGGTGCCGGCGCCACGTCCTTGGCGCGGTGGCAGGCCCTGCTGTCGGGCGACTCTCGAGGACTGGTCCCGGCGGCGACGATCACCACCGAGGCCGCCGCGATCACCACGAAACTCAGCGCGACCTGACGCTGCATGGTCGGTGCTCAAACGGTGCCTGCGGTGATGAAGCCGCCCATGAGGCCGCCGCTGCATGCGTGATCACGCCACTAGTCGCGGCTTCATCCGCGGCTTCCCGCCCGCGAAACCCATGCAGGCGCACCTCTTGGCCCTGACCGGCCGCCCGTCCGTCGCGGGCTGAAAGGGTCAGGCCGTGGGGGTGCTGCCCCGCTGGATCGCCGACATCTTCTTGCCCCGGGCGACTTCGTCGACCAACAGGTCGAGATACCGGATCTTCTGCATCAACGGGTCCTCGATCTCTTGAACCCGATAGCCACAGATCGTCCCGCGGATGAGGGCAGCGTTGGGGTTCCACGCCGGTGCCTGCGCGAAGAACGTCTGCAGGTCGACCTCGTTGGCCAACACGCTCGCCAAGCCCGCCTCGTCATACCCGGTGAGCCAGGCGATCACCTCGTCCACCTCAGCGGCGGTGTGGCCCTTGCGCACGGCCTTGGCCACGTAGTGCGGATAGATGCTGGCGAAGCTGGTCGCGAAGATTCGGTGCCCGCTCGACTGCTGCTTCTGCGCCGACTCAGTCATTCGGCACCCCCTTTCGTTGGGGCGCAACGCTAACC
>JAKOZM010000516.1 GCA_029779995.1 Actinomycetes bacterium | reverse complement strand
CGCTCCCCGCGTGGGCAACCACACCAGTCCCATCCCCAGACACCGACAACCCCGACGACCACGCTGTACTCTTCACTTACCAAGTGCCTTCCCGCTCACGGATCTTGAACTATCGCAAGTACAAGTATCCCGTTGCAGGACAGGCACTTTGGTGCATCCGGACAACGCGTCAGGTCACAACACGTGAACGATCGAGGCTAGGGGCCCGCGACGCGCCGCCGTGACGCGCCGGCGCACTGCCAAAGGTGCGTCCTGCGGCACGTTCGGCATAACCGACGACTCGGAGTTGAGACTCGGAGGGACATACCCGCCCGGTACCCGTGGAATCGGGACCGACTCCACTCTCGTCGCTCACGTCGCTCACGGCGCGCTGTGCCGCGGATGCCGTGACGTCGTCGGCAGCGTCGGACGCGCCTGTCCATTCGCAGCGTGCTCGGAGGTGAACGATCCATCCCCCGGTCGCCGCTGCGTCGGCGACTGCCGGGCAGACTCCCCCCGTTCCTCGACTCCTGCGCGTTCGTGGAAGTGGACGGTCTTCGCGCCTCGGGTGTCGGTGGTGATGTGGTGTCGGTGGCGGGGGTCGTGGATCAGCCGGTGGTGGTAGCCACACAACGGGATCGCGAGGTCGAGGTCGGTCAGGCCGCCTTTGGACCAAGGATGCTGGTGGTGCAGCTCTGACCATGCGAAGGGTCGGTCACACCCGTCGGCGGCGCAGGTGTCGTAGATGACTGAGAGGGCGGTGCGTTGTGGGTCGCTGAAGAACCGGTGGTGTCGGCCGAGGTCGAGGATCTGTCCGGGGCCACCGAGGACTGCGGGGAGGATCCCGGCTTGGCAGGCGATCCGCCGCGCGGCACTGGCCGAGATCAACGTGCCGGTGTCGGTGCTGGCGGCTCCGGCGCTGGGGGTCATCTCCAGCAGCGTCCCGGTGCTCCCCCGGATCGACTGTTGCACTAGTGCCGCCTGGGCGGCGCCGACGGCTTGTTCCATGGTCATCGTGATGATGACGGTGGCGGCGACTTTCCCGGTGAGTCGTTCGGTGTCCAGGTGTTCGATCAACTCGGTCAAGGCTCGTCCGCGGCGGTGCGCCCAGTCGATGTCGGCCCAATCGGCGTTCCGACCCACACCCCGACCCACACCCCGACCCGCGCCGAGCCCGAACGCGGCCCCCGCGATGCCTTGAGCGGGTTGGCGGGTGGAGGCGTGCAGGTCGGCAGCGACCGACCCGTCGGCCAGGTCACCGGCAGCGGTCTGACCGTCAGCCAAGGCTGCTTCGGCGGCTTTGCGGAGGTGATCACGCCGGGGTGCAGTCATCGACTGCAACACCTTGCCCAGCATCCGCGCCGTGAACGTCGGCAACAGTGCTTGGAGTTTCGTGGTGCCGTCACCGAGGTCTTGCATGGTGACCGTCGCCAACCGATACGCCCGGGTCTCTTGATCGAGCAGTTGGGCTTCGACATGCTCAGCGACTTCTTGGGCGGAGCGTTCGGCGTCGGCGAGGGCGAACTTCGCCGCCCGATAGAACCGGCCCGGGTTCAATTGCTGCGCCTTCTGGACGAGAGAGGTTTCGACCTTGGCCCGCTCCACCTGCGTCAACGACTCAGGGAGCTTGTCCATCGTCGAAGCGATGATCCCCGCACACCGACCAGAGACGTCACCGGCATCGAACGCAGCCCGCGTCAGCGCCAACCCCTCGCCAGCAAGAGACGTTGCCAAGACCACCTCTCGGGCCGCGTGAGCCCCATCGCCGTGGGTTGCTGACGCGACCCATGCTGATGTCGAGGAATGCCCGGTCCGGCGATGCACCTGCTGCCGGTCAGCCCGAGCGACCAACGCCAACCGCAGGGCATCCACCCGACGAGCGATCCGCTCCACCTCGCCAATATCGGCAGCGCCGACGACCACAGACGCGTCAGGGTCAGCCAGCCGGGCCTGGACCTGGTCGACCAGCGCATGCAGGGCGTCCGTCGGCACCCCCACCACAGCCGATGCCCGCGCAGGCGACCCACTTGACGGCACCACGCCAGACGGCGACTTGCCGGACAGCGACCCACGCGCTGGTGACCCACCCCACGACACCGCGCCGGACGGCACACCGCCGCCGGGCTGTAGGTCCAACGGAGTGTTCGTCATAGTACGAGTGTACTAGGATAGGCGTTCGATCGCAAGAGGAATTAGCGTGAATTAAAGAGCTGTCCCGGCCCACGGACCGGGGGTCGACCGGGGCTCGGTGAGGCAACGTCAACGGTCATCGCTGGCGCGGCCGGCATGGTGCGTGTGAGGGTAACGCCTATGACTGACCAGCCACCGGAGATCCTGCGAAACCGACAGTTCCGCGGTCGGAGCCTGCGCGGCTCGCGGTTCGACGACTGTGACTTCAGCGAAGTGGTCATCCG
>JAKOZM010000514.1 GCA_029779995.1 Actinomycetes bacterium | reverse complement strand
GGGTTATAGGCCAAGAAGTGTGTCTGGTGTTGGGCGTGTCATGTGCGTCCTGCCCAGCCTCGGCGGTGCCAGAGGCCTTCTTCGGCGGTGACGGCGGTGTCGTAGCGGGCGGGTCCGTCGGGTTCGTCCGGTAGGGGCCGGCGCGTCGGCTTGGTTGACGCCGGGGGGTGGATGGACGGTCGTACGGGCGCTTCGGCGTGGGCGTGGAGCCACCATTCGATGGCGCGGCGTTGGTGGTGTTCGGGTATGCCGCGGTGGCGGCGGAGCAGGTCTCTGAGGCCAGCGTTGACGCCTCCTTCTATGGAGTTGGTCGTCGAGGAAATGCTCAGGCCGGTGAAGTCGGGGTCGAGGTAGGTGAAGAGGTGTTCCTCGCGGGCGAGGCGTTCCATGAGGCGGTGGGCGCGGCGGAGCCGGTCGTGGGTGTACCACCAGCGTTGCCCGGGCCGGACCCAGACCGGGACGGCTGTCCCGCGGAGTTGGTCGCGGTAGGTGCGTGCCTTGATGAGGTGGCCGTGCAGGGTGTGCCAATCGTTGAGGTGTGCCAGCCAGGTGGCGGCTTCCTCTTGGGTGTCGATCCGGGTGAGGGTTTTCGCCAATCCCCACAACGCTTTCCCGGCTTGGGTGCGGGGCCGGGACGTCAGTTGGGTGCGGACGTTGCGTTGGACGTGGACCAGGCAGCGCTGCATGCGGGTGTTGGGCCAGTCCTGCTTCAGGGCGGCGTGGAGCCCGGGGCCGCCGTCACAGACCACCACCCGTGGCGGTGGGAGTCGTTGCAGCAGGACACGCCAGGCGATGGCCTTCTCCCGGTCGCACCACTGCCAGGCCAGGACCTTCCCACGGTGGGAAGCGATCAGGGCGCACCAGTGCCAGGACAGATAGATCCCATCGAGCTGGACCTCGTCATACACCTCGCCCGTGATCAGGACCATCGGTGCCAGCTGCCAGCACCACGCGCTGTGGCGACGGAACGTGCGCGCCGACCCCGACCCTGCCTGGTGTTGCGGCACCGGGCCTAGCAGCCAACGCACGAACGCCTCGAGCTCAGCAGCGCGGGTCCGGTCCGGACGGTGCTTCGTGGACGAGGCTCCGCAGCCGGTGCAACGCCACCGGGTTCGCCCTGCGCTGGTCGCGCCGTTGCGCTTGAGTCGTGCACCGCATAGCTGGCAGCGACCCGGATGTCCAGCACCTTGCCCAGTCATACCCCCATCGGAATGACTGGACCCCGAAAATCCGTGCTGACCTGCCGAA